>DAOVRZ010000064.1:0-32543 GCA_030627905.1 Halanaerobiales bacterium | reverse complement strand
TGTACTTGCTAATGATACAGATCCTGATGGTGATTCATTAACAATAACATCATTTAGCAATCCAGAAAATGGAACTATAATCCAAGAAGATAATAGCCTCCGTTATTCACCTGATGAACATTTTTCCGGTACAGATTCCTTTACTTATGAAATCAGTGATGGCAATGAAGGTACTGCAACTGCAACTGTAACAATAACTGTTAATAATTTAAATCAAATACCTGTCACAAATGATGACACTGCAGAAGTAACTGAAAATGACAATATATTAATAGATGTTCTTACTAATGATACTGATCCTGATGGTGATACATTATCAATAATAGCATTTAGTGATCCGGAAAATGGAACTGTAACCCAAGAAATGAATAGCCTCCGTTATACACCTAAAGAGAATTTTTGCGGTACGGATTCCTTTACTTATGATATTAGTGATGGTAATGAAGGATTAGCAACAGGAACAGTAACTATAACTGTAACGATGAATAACAATATAAATCATAATCCTATAGCAAATAATAACCAAGCTATGGTAAATGAAAATAGTGCTGTATTAATACATGTACTTGCTAATGATAGTGATCCTGATGGTGATACATTAACTATAACGTCATTTTCTAGTTCTGAACATGGAACGGTAACTCAATTAGGAGATGATCTGCGTTATTCGCTGTATGGAAATTTTTATGGCACAGATACTTTCACCTATGAAATCAGTGATGGCAATGGAGGTACAGCAACTGCAACTGTAACAATAATAGTAAATAATATAAATCAGACACCTGTAGCAAATGATGACACCGCAGAAGTGAATGAAAATAGCACTGTATTAATAGATGTACTTGCTAATGATATAGACCCTGATGAAGACTCATTATCTGTATTAGCATTTAGTGAGCCAGAAAATGGATCTGTCACCCAGGAAGGAAATAGTCTCCGTTATACACCAAATGAGAACTTTTACGGTACTGATACTTTCACCTATGATATTAGTGATGGAATTGCAGTAATTGTTAGAGGAAGTGTAACAATAACAGTTAATAATGTAAATCAACCACCTTTAGCTTTTGATGATTATGAAACAGTACATGGAGATGACTGTGGAATATTTAATGTTCTTGGTAATGATACAGATCCTGATAACGATACTTTGACAATAACAGAATTTAACCAAGGATATTATGGTGGTTCAGTAGAAAAATACTTAGATGGTTCTAATAGAATTACTTTCTTATATACACCAAAAGCAGACATAGATTATGATGATGAATTTACCTATATAATTAGTGATGGTAATGGTGGTATGTCAGAAGCTATAGTATTTGTTACTGTAGTGTGCTCAAATCACAATCCTGTGGCAAATGATGATAGTATAAACCTATATGAAAACGAAAGTATTTTAATTGATGTATTAAATAATGATACAGATGATTTAGGAGATACATTTTCAATAGAAACTTACAGCGAGGCGACTCACGGAACAGTAAGCCAGGAAGGAGAACAACTCCGATATACACCTGATGCAGATTATAACGGTACGGATAGCTTTACTTATACCGTTATAGATAATCATGGTGCATCGTCAAATACTGCTACTGTGAATCTTACAGTTAAATATAAAGAAATAATTACTATAAATGATACTGTAGCTGGTGGTACTAGTAACACACATAATATATTTGTAGATCAGGATAAGTCTATTAAAGTTGAAATTACTTGGGATAATGGTCAGTATATAGGAATATTTCTATTGAAGAATGGTGAAATTGTAAATGGTATAGGGGATCATACTTCTCCAAATAGTTTTTCTGATTATTTACTGTCAACAAATAATTATGCTATTGAAGTAAATGCAGAATATAATAGTTCTACTGGAGCTAATTATACATTAACAATTACTTTTACTTTATAACTACCGAAAATTACTTAATAGGAGTTTAGAGTGAAAGTTGTGAATTAGCAACATAAAAAAAGGGCTTCTGGTTAAATCCCAGAAGCCCTTACTAATCATATGTTCATGATATTTATAATCTTAAATTTAAGCAAAGAAAATAAATCGATACAAGAACAATGCTCCCAAAATATATACGATCCAGTGTACTTCCTTACCCTTACCAGATAATAACTTCACAAGTGGATAGATGATAAAACCTATCGCGATACCAGTTGCTATTGAATAAGTTAAAGGCATAGCAATCATTGCAATGAATGCAGGGAATACATCTGTGATATCATCCCAATTAATACTAAGAACATTTCTCATCATCATTGAACCAACAATAATCAAAGCAGGAGCAGTTGCTGCTGCTGGAACAATCCCAATCACTGGGATGAAGAATAAAGATAACAAGAAACAAATTGCCACAACCACACCAGTAAGACCTGTACGTCCACCTGCGGCTACACCAGAAGCAGACTCAATATAAGTGGTTACAGTTGGAGTACCAAAGATAGAACCACCAATCGTACCTATAGAGTCAGCTAATAGTGCCTTTCCTGCCTTAGGCAACTTACCGTTTTTATCAAGATAACCTGCTTGTTGACTCACACCTACCAAAGTGCCTGCTGTATCAAATAAATCCACAAAGAGGAATGAGAAAACTACAGTAAAGATTCCCTTCCCCCAAGCACCAGCAATATCCATCTTACCGAAAATCTCCATCCATGGAGCAAAATCAGGTATAGATACAAGCCCTTTTGGAGCAGAAGTTACTCCAGTAAATATAGCTAATATTGTAGTACCAATAATTCCCCAAAGAATCGCACCTGGTACTTTTTTTGCCATCATCCAAACAGTAATAACCAAACCAAACACAGCCAAGATAACACCTGGGTTAGTTGGATTTCCTAAAGCAACCAATGTATCCGGATTGTCAACTACAATTCCAGCATTAACTAAACCAATGAAAGCAATGAATAAACCGATTCCAGCACTGATACCGCTTTTTAAACTCATCGGAATTGAATTAATGATATTTTCACGAATTTTAAAGAAGGTCAAAATCAGAAAGAAAATACCAGATAAAAATACTGCACCTAACGCCTCTTCCCAACTCCAGCCCATTCCCAATACTACGGTATAAGTAAAATAAGCATTTAAACCCATTCCTGGAGCTAAAGCAAATGGATAATTTGCCAATAAAGCCATCAATAAAGTTGCAAAAGCTGCTGATATAGCAGTTGCTATTAAGACTCCTGCCTCTGGCATTCCAGTAGTTTTTACAATACTTGGATTAACAAAGATAATATAAGCCATTGTCATAAATGTAGTCAATCCTGCAATAATCTCTGTACGTACAGTAGTACCGTGCTCCTTTAACTGAAAAAATCTCTCCAACATTTTTTCTTCCTCCCTAATTCGTTTTAATAAATTTTAAAGGTTAAAATTCTGTGAATGTTCGTATTAACACGAACATTAATAGCAAATATCTATTATATTGTTTATATTATCACAGGAGGATACACTTGTCAATAAAAAATCGTATATTTATTTATAATATTTTATCTAATGTTCGTCTTTTTTATTCATATTAGAGACAAATATTTTTGAATCGGTCTCCCTACCTTTCCATAACACATTTCAACCTTAACATAATTATTTTTTTGTAAATAGTCTAAATATCTGTGACCAGTTTGATAAGATAGACCAATTTCAGTAGAAATTTGATTAATTGTTTTAGATTGATCCATGTTTTTTAGGTAGGCAATGATCATCTGTAATGTAGCAGGTGTTAACCCTTTAGGTAAGTCTAATCTGTCTATGTTAACTATTTCTGGTTCTACCTTTTCATCATCTTCAAATTTAGATTTTGCAAATTTCAAATGAAGTTTCATTCTAGAAATTAAATCTGCTGTTCGAATAGGTTTGACAGCAAAATCTGTTGCACCAGTATCCAAAAACTTCTGAGACAAATCTACAGATTCTTCCACTGTAAGAACTAAGATAGGAGTATCCTGATCTATCTTGCGAATTCTTTCTACAACTTCTAAACCATTCATCTGTGGCATATGATAATCAACCAAAATTAGGTCAAAGTCTACTGCTTGAATCAACTTTAGTCCCTGTAATCCATTTTCTGCTATTACAACTTCAAATCCTGCTATCTCTCCAATAGCTTGTAAAGTATAAAGAATATCTAGTTCATCATCTATAGCCAAAATTTTTGGCATATTTCAATTCACCTCCGGTAAAGAAATTTTTGCTTCGGTACCTTTCCCCACCTCGCTCATTATTGAAATTTGTCCATTATGCTCTTCAACTACACGTTTTACAAAGTTTAAGCCCAATCCAGTATGTCCAGTATCTGTAGAATAACCTACATCCCATATATAATCCAGATTCTCCTTTGATATACCTGACCCATTGTCTTCTATATTAATAAAAATGACTCCATTTTCCTTCCATGCTTTCACCAACACCAATCCTGTTTGCGGATCAATCGCCTTTAATGCATTATCTATCAAATTGATAACTGCTCTGGAGATTCGAATTTTATTTCCAAATATTTTTATATCTGAAGAAAGATCAAATTGAACTTTAGAACCTAATTCTTCTGGCGATAACTGAGCATCAATAAAATGAAACAATTCTTCAATCAAAATCTCCCTCATTGTATTGTCATAAAGAATTTCAGAGATCATTAAACTCATTTTTTCTGCAGAGTTACAAATTCGTTCTAAATATTCTATAATTTTTCCATCTTTAACTTTTAACTTAATTACTCCACTCAAGCCTTGAATAGTAACCAATGGAGTTTTAAGATCATGAACAATATTTTTAATTTCCTTGAGATAACGGGATTTTATTGCTTCCACTTCTACCCGTCTAAGTCTCTCTTCTTGATTTCTTCTTTCTTCCATCAAAAACAGGCGATGATAATAACCGATCACCACATTAGACAAAATTAACGAATTAATAATAATAAAAATTGAAAAAGTTAATCCTATAAAATTCATCAGATAACTTACATTTAAAAAATTTGCAATAAGCTTTATCGTGACAGAAAGTTCACCTCTTCCGAATCCATAAACAGATAGATAGGGAACAACATCCAACCACTGCATTCCAAAAAGAAACAGACCAATTATAACTACTTTAATTAAAATCGGACGAATTTTCACCGTAGCCTGCTGAAGAATGATAATCGCTAAAATCGTAAGATAAGCTGGACTTCCAAAATCATAAGAAATCCCATAGATCAAAGTAATAAATTTATAAACAGTAGGAATTATAATTAAAGGAAATATAAAGCCCAATAAACGAGATTTAAACCGCGAATAAAGCCCCTCTGCCATCACAAAAGTTCCTGTATAAAGTGGTACAGAACGAATTGTATTCAATAAAACCAGTTTCGTCGTAGCAAAAAGAAGTAAACCACTATCTTCATTAGATATGCTATCATTTATATTAGATATCAATCCAAAATCATAAGCATGAATAAATCTAGGCAAGATTAGACCGATTAAAACCATCCACAAACCAATAGCAATTTGTTGTAAATTACGACTGTCGTAATTTGTCACCTATTTCGCCTTCTTTCATAGTAAATACCCCATACTATATAAGTTAAAATGATCAGCAGTGAAAGATAAATATTAAAAGTCAAATATTTTTTATGAAAGTATACTTTGCTATAACCAGGTTCTGGCAAAGGTATCGGATCAATAGGCAAACCATATCTAATTGCTAGGTCAGGAATATTAAGCAAATTAACTACAGGCAGTCCTTTTTCTAAGAAACGCAAGATCAATCCTCGATCTGGATGAAAACATGGTATGATTCTCTCGATTAGCCCATTTTGAATCTTAACAGAATGACTACAATTACCCATATTCGGATGAGCTCCCCCAACATTTATAAAGAGAACCGGATCATACTCTTGATACATTTTTAATCGTCTTTCTATAGAATCTATTAGGTTATCTGATTCAAGAAAAGGAATCTGATCTCGATCAATCGCACTATGAGCCAAATTTAATCCATCTCCCCAAAACCCTTCTCCCTGATCATTGCCCCCACCTAAGGAGACTACGATAGAACGATGATTAATGATCCCGTGTTCATAAAATAATCGCTCCATATCAAGCCAGGTCCAATTTATTCTATTAGCTCCCCATGTTGACGCCCCTATAGAACTGATTAACACAGGTTCTCCCTCAATAGCTTCAACAGCTAATATAACGGCTAAATTTAAAGCTGGAAAAGAACTAGAAACTCCTATAGCTACATGATCTCCTTTCTTTACTCCAGCTTTGAGTAAGAGATCAATAATCAAAGCCACAAAATCAGGATTTGTACTAGTTCGTTTGGAAATTATAGATCCCAATGTGGTCGTAAGTTGTGTATACTCCATTCCAATAAAACCTGTTTGATTGGGGTCAGCTATTAAATCTATGGAATCAGGATTTTCATTTTTGATCGCATTGCTGAGAAGTTGAATTCCTTCTTCCATCTTTTTAGCCGCCTCAATTTTAGTATCATAAAAAGGATGTGGACTTATAATCGCAGTCTTTTCCAAAAAAATTACTACCATACATAGAAGGATTAGAAACCCTGTAAGAAGCTTAAGTGATATTCTACTTTTTCTCCAGATCATACCCCTACCCCCAGAGTAGCAATAATAATAAAGTAAAGCAATCCAGTCACTATCCCTATGGCTAACAACGTTTGAAGTATCCCCTGTCGTTCTAAATCTGTGGCAATAATACCAGGAATCAACATACCAATACTATATAACTTAAAATCAAAAAACGACAAATTAAATCCCTGATTCATAAGCCAGTTTATTAAAATGCCTAAAAGCAGATAAGTTCCGTATTTGCGCCTTCCATAAAGAATTGTGAAGCGATCAATCAATTTTCCAAATCCCAACACTATAAGGCTAACTATTATGGTTGCAATTATTCGTTCAGGCTGATTAACATAAAAGACCAAATATCCTGGAACAATAATTCCTCCTGGTGAAAGCCCCACAACTTCATAAAAAAGTATGCTTAATATAATTCCAAAAACCATCGCCTGAGTTATCATTGACATTCCACTTCCCTTATCAAATCATCTGTTAATTTTTGTCCCTTGCCTTTGATATTCCCAAATCCAAAGATTAAACTTTTATCAGGTAAAGATTTAATATAACGAATAATATATTCTGAGTCATCAATAACTTTAGTAGTAACACTCAATCTCTTTTTCCATTGAGAATCAATCTTACGACCTAACCACAGGATTTCATCAAAATCAACTTCTTCGACCATGTCCAAAAAAAGAGTTGAACGAAAGTCTCGATCTCTTCTGTGATTATATATTCCAACAATTTGCTTAGGATTCACAATGGATAGAGCTTTTTTATAAAGAAAAAGAGTTGATTCTGGATCATTAGCTGCAAATGCATTGGCAAAATAAATTTGTTTATCATCCTTAACAAGAGTATAAATCTGAAATGCCCCTGGGTCTGGAGTATAATTATACATACCTTGAATTGCTTCATTATAAGGAACTCCTAATTCATTACATACCGCTAAAGCCAGGGCCAGATTATCCCTAAAAACCTGACCTTTAAACCCCTCTAACAGCTCATCATCTAAATCTTCACCAATTACCAGAATACATTCATTTCCCCGCTCTTTGGCAATCTCTGAGAAGGTATTATAATGCTCCTCGTCAGCAGTAAAGACCTTGCCACCTTTCGGAATCGTTAATCCCAGAGTATGAGCAACCTCATCGCTTGTCTTGCCCATCACATCAAGATGATCTAGTCTAGCATTTGTGATCACACCAATCTGGCTTTGAAGCATCTTATTTTCCGAAACCCACTGAAGTTCTGGTTGCACTGCCATACATTCTATAACCAAAACATCAACGCCAGCATGAGCAGCTTTTTTTACAATCTTCATTTGCTCACCGATATTGACTGGAAATCGCCGAACAATAGGAATCTCTTCACCATTTGTTCCAAGAATACGTGGTAAAGTTCCCGTCGTTTTTGCCCAGACTTTAAGACTTGTTTTCCCCGATGTGTATCCTCGTAATCCCGCTGCTATTAAACGGGTTACATCACTTTTCCCACGACTTCCATTAACATGAATTCGCATAGGAATTTTTTCGAGATACTTATAATAGCTATATTTTTGATATATTTTATAAAGTATAAAGAGAATAATAGTACAAATTATATATCCCAATGCAAATTCACCTCAAATTCTTTTAATATATACTGAACTATCATCAATTGATAATTAATTCTAGAAGAAAGCTCCATCTTCCTGCTAGTCTCTACTGTAAAAGCTGGAACTTGAATATATTTTCCAACAGCCCAGGTAGTACTTCCTTCTACTGGCCCCTGAAGTAAAGTAAAATGTTCAATATCATTTTCAATCTCATCGTTAATACCTTCGATAGCACATAAACCAGTCCATAGAGTCATATCATCAGAGTATCCAATTAAAGTTTGTCCAAGATATCTTTCATTCACAAGATGAAACTCACGAGATTCGTGTAAATCTAATACCAGATCAGGGCCAATCTCTTTAATAAGCGAAAAAATTTGAAAAGCCAACTGCTCCATCGGAATCCCATCTTCTTTACCAGGATAACACCGATTTAAATTTCCATCACCTTCAATCTCACGCTTCTCTTCTTCCACACTCTTCATATTCGCCCTAGGAACGATAACCATCCTACCTCTATCTAATCGTGAATCTAACAACTTCAACGCAGCATGCCAACCAGCAAGTTCATCCCCATGAGTACCCCCTATAATAAAAATCGTTGGCCCAGAAACATTACTATCAATAACATAATACGGAGTCACCCACTCCTCCCCTTCACCAAGCACCCCAATTGGCTCCAACTCTAATGCACCATAAACAATCAAACTAGAAAAAAAGATTCCAACAATAATTATTGGAACCACAAACTTTTTCAACATAATAATCCCCCCAAACATTGTACCCCCCGCAAACCCAACTCAAGAAACTTAATTCAAAAACCCACTCAATCCCTTTTCCACAAGCTCACCATAACTAGGAATTGCCTCAATCACAATAGTATCATCATAAAACATGTTATAAGAATCCACTACCGAAGCAAATGTAGCTATTTGTCTACCTACCCTTTCTTCTAAAGGATATGGAGTATCTTGAGCCAAAACCTTATAAAATTTACGAGTCCTATAGTTCTGACCAGGATTAGGAGTTTCAGACAAGAATGAGAATGTATCAGCATTATCTCCCCACTCTCGATGACTTAAACCGCGAAATCCTTTTGAAGATTGCTCTAATTTCATCTGAATGTCTTCCATCTCTAGATTGAGAATTGTTACCGCCGCAAGATCAAGACCTTTAGGATTAGCGATTAACATATTAGCTAATCTAGATTTTGTTCCTGCTTCATGAAAGTCAAATGAGATTCTAACATTCTCATTACGAATCAATTCCATAATCCCATATGCTAATTTTTCAGTATAACTCCCATCTGGATTTCCAGGATATGCCCTATTTAGATTACGACTTTCATTTCCATCTATCTTAAAATCACCATAAACCGTATAATAATTAGCAGGATCAGGCCACTGATGAATTGGATTTGTCCGACGCCCACCTAAGCGAAACTCCCGGAGATTACCATTTTTATTGACAATATGATAAAAACCTGGTTCTCCCCCAAGGGGTGGTGTATAGCTTGCTCCACTATTGTTGGCTCTAGGAATTACTAAAAGACGTCCTTTTGTCACTTTAGCATTCTCAATTAAAAGAACAGCTCCCATAACTCCTGATACTTCTCTAGAATGAGTTCCACCTAATAAAAAAGCCGTTGCCCCTGGTTCTTCTCCTTCTAATACATAGATTGGGGTATCAGCATAAGTTCCTTTTAAATCTGCAAAGTAATCGCTTAAATGTTTGATCTCCGTTACTCCTGGCCCGGGAATAATCTGATCAAAGACATGAGCCTTTTTAAACTCAACCCCTGCAAAATAAGTAATAATTAGTATCACAGCTAAAATAAACACACCTCGAGTAACATGACTAAGTTTACCCATCATCTTACCTCCTTTACCTGATCAATAATATTCGTAATATCAGAGGAATCAGAACCAATCCTGCAACTAATTGATCATTCCATTTCTCTGATTTAATGACAGTTACTCCAAGCATAATAATAATATATAATGCTATCAAACGATAAATCCACATAAGCATATTAATTCACCGCCTTAAGATATAAGGTTTATAAACCAGTCCATTTGCCAAAATACAAATAAGATCCATAATGCAAATAAGCCAAAGGGAATCAAAGTAAATTTCCCAGTCTCCTTCTCGATCTCTTCTATTTCTAAAATAGGTTTTCTCCATCCTATAGGTAAGGCAAAACCAATAGCTATCAGTGCTGAAGAAATTACAGCAAACCAAACACTATTCATAGTAAAGGTCAAGTATAATGGAATCATAAATAAAAGGCCAATACTCTCCCATAATCCTCCTAAAAGTACCAGACCAATTACCATAAAGATAGAAATTAAGATACTTGGCCATTCACTCAGTTGTAAAACTAATTCACCTTTTAGACCTGTAAAAGTTGTAATCTGTATAAAAACCCCACTCGCAAAAAGAATCCCCAATAAATGTACCCCTTTAGAAATTGCCAATTGAGATATTTCAAAAAAGTTTCCTTTTCTTTTAACTAACCATTGCAAGATAGCTGCTGCTAAAAAGATTAATGGCCAACCTAATCTGCCAAAAATAGTTACAGGTAAACTAATCCGTAAAATAGCCATAATTAAAACAAAAATTATCCCCATATAATCAACAAAATTAAAATTAGCTTTTGTTTCTACTTCATAAGTTTGAAAATCTTTTTTTCCAATCAGCCAAAAATATAAAGCTGTAAGAATTACTCCTGGTACTACTATAATCCAAAGAGCATTACCATAACCTGCAAATGGTCGAACATCTACTCCACTTAATATCATCAAAGGTAAGTTAACAGGAGGAGCAATCATCCCTAAAATTCCACTCATGATAACGAAAGCTTTTCCTTTTTTTGAATCAAACCCAATCTTTTTCAAAATAGGTAATAACAAACCTGAGCTAATCGTGACAGCAAACAAAGCCGAACCTGTAAACATTCCCGGAATCATACCGATAACTAACAAAATTAATAAAAGAAAAAATAGATGATTTCGTGAAATATAGGCCCAACTTTCTATAATATTTTTCAAGGCTTTAGTCTCTTTTAAAACAAACAAAAAGATTAAACCTGTGGCCACTATCAAAATGCTGTCAAGATATCCAAATGGCCCTTCAATCATATTTTTAAAAGGAATTGGTGTTAATAATAAGCCACAGACAATTACTAAAAAAATCAAACTCAGATGTGGTATGCCTGCACAACATTTCGGCTTTATACGTGTAAAAAAGAATAGCAACAGAAACATTCCTATAAAAATTAAGAAATGAATCACTTTCATAACCTCCAATCGCTCAAATGTTCAACAGGAGCGGTAATAACCACCCCTGTTCAATTAATCTACTTTATAAAGATTTCTTTAAAATATGCTCCAGTATTTAATATCTTGTCAGCAGTTTTCAATGGAATATTTCTCTCTTCAGCAATTTTTGTAAAATACCCATCTTCATTACCAGCCTCAGTAATAATCATATAAGATGCAACGGCACCTACCAAATCAATCAATTGATTTGATTTGGTACCTCTTCTACTTTTTCCACCTACATGAGCCAAAACAATAGGAATTTCCTTTTCCACTGCAGCAGCGATCAAAGTTTTTGTTCTTTCCAGTTCTGTTTCAAAATCGATTCCAGCGGCTCCTAAACCTTTTGTACTAGCTCCAACTACCATAATAATAGTTTTATACTCAGAAAGTTCTTCTACCTTTGCTAAAGCAGAATAACCAAATTCAATTTTGTTTTTTGTTAAAAGAACTTTCACCATCAATGCATCTGGGTTTTGTCCTATAGAAGTAATTAAAACTGGTTCAGAAAATGTAACAGTTTGGCTCTCACTTGCTAAAACTTGGCCAGAAACTAACATAGTCAAAGCTACTAAAACGATAAGTGCAAATTTTTTCATGAAGTATACCTCCTATTTATAATTTAAAAACCAATCGCAAAACCATCTCTACGTGGGTCAGCACCACCTATAATTTTACCCTTCTCACCATATAATACAGCCTGTGCACCACCAAAATAGAGATCCATCGCTCCTTTGATTACAAGGTTATATCCTTTGTTCTCAAGGGCTTTAATAACCAATTCTGGAAATCTGTCTTCTAAGTAAACTTTTGTACTTTGAGAAGTACTATAAAAACGTGGTGCTTCAATAGCTTCCTGTAAGCCCATATCAAAGTCTACAACATTTACAATAATATTCACTACAGCAGGAACAATTCTCGCAGCGCCTGGGGAACCTACAGCCATAAATGGCTCTCCATCTTTCAAAATCACAGTAGGTGCGATTGTTGTTCTCATTCTCTTATAAGGTTCCATTACATTAATCCCGCTCTTGCTAAAGTTCTTCATTTCATTATTCAGCAAGATACCAGTACCTGGAACAGTATAGCCAGCACCAAAGAAACTACTTATAGTTTGAGTTAGAGAAACCATATTCCCTGCATCATCAGCAACAACTAAGTGAGTAGTACTATGATGTTCTTTTACATCATCAAGACCACCATAAAGATCATTTCTAGGAATTTGGCTATCCATTTTGATCATCTCTGCCCGTTTAGCTGCATAATCTTTAGACAATATGATATCAAGAGGAACATCCACAAAACCAGGATCAGCCATATATGTATAGCGATCTCCATAAGCTAAACGTATAGCCTCTGACATAAGATGCAATGCATCATAACTCATATATCCATATTGACGAAGATCATAGTTCTCTAAAATATTCAAAGCTTCTACAACTACCATACCAGAAACAGGTGGAGGACCTGAAATAATATGATATCCTCGATAATCACCTTCTACTGGTTCACGCTCAATAGCTTGATAATTCGCTAAATCTTCCTTAGTGATAATACCACCACTTTTTTTCATTTGATAATCAATGATATCTGCAATAATCCCATTATAGAATGCACTAGCTCCATTCTTGCCAATAATTCTTAATGTCTTAGCTAAATCTTCTTGAACAATAATGTCTCCTTCTTGTTTTGGGAAAGAGTCTTCAAGATAAACCTCTGCTGTTGCTGGATCGTTCAATATTTTTTCATAATTATCCATGATAATTCCAGCTAAAGTTTCCGAAACTTCAAAACCTTCTTCTGCAAAACAAATTGCAGGTTGAATAACCTCATGCAAAGACATTGTACCATACTTTTCTAAAGCCATAGCTAAACCTGCAACTGTACCTGGGATAGCTACTGATTTAGGCCCATCTTTCTCTAATCCATACTTATCAATATCTTTAGGTGCACATGAACGAAAGTCAATAGCAATTTTTTCATCAGTTTCTGCAAGATAAATCACCATCATGCCTTCTCCACCAATACCACTTCCATCAGGTTCTACAACCCCAATGGCGAAGGCAGTTGCAACTGCAGCATCCACTGCATTACCGCCTTTTTTCAACATCTCAATACCCGCTTCAGAAGCTAGAGGGTGGGCTGAAGTAACAATGGCATGTTTTGCTACTTCCTCAGAGTTAATCAAATCAGTTGCAAAGGTAGTGACAGAAAAAATGGTTACAAAAACTGCTAATAAAACTACACTCCATCTTAAATTTCTTTTCATTTTAAAACCTCCTTTTGATATTGGCAAATAATCTATTTATCTTGATAAATAGACTTTATGTAACGACTTCCAAAAGTTGCTATTAAAAATATCTTCGTTACAGTATTTAGGTTTACCTCCTTTGTAATGTCGTTTTGTTTAAAATATTTTAATTATAAGAATTATTTAAAAACTTCCCAATTCCCTCTTCTATTAACTCATCATAACTTGGAAATCCATTCACCTCAATAGATTTATCAAAATATAAATCATTATAAGTACGAATTATGTCCTTAATAGCCGTAAGATGTCGTCCAACTCTTTCTTTTAATGGATGACCATTTTCATCAAACTCTACATAAAGTCGATTTAACTCATCTGCCTTTACATAACACTCATCCTGACCAGTTAAGATTAACTCTTCTGTTGTGCGCCCCCTAAGCCTACCTTGTATTGGATTCGCTGACTCCATTAGAATTGCCATAGTTTGAGAATAATCTCCCCACTCTCGATGAGATAACCCATGAAAATTAGGAGGTGATAATTCCATCGAAAAATTTAATCCATCAAATTCAAGCTCTAACATACTCATCGCAACCAAATCTCTTGAACGCTCATGCGCTACAATAGCATTAATAACTGGATATTCTGGTGAAGCTTCATGCAAATCTATTGATATGCTAATATTTTCTTTATTGATCAATTCCATGATTCCGTAAGCAACTTTCTCCGTCAGATTGCCATCTGGTCTTCCTGGATAAGCACGATTCAAATTCCGAGTCTCTGAACCAGAAAGTTTTTGTCCAGATTGATGTATATATATTTCTGGATCAGGCCATTGATCAATTGCATTAGTTGCTCTTGACCCATACCTGAACCAACGCTCTCCTTCAGAAGTTTGGACTGTAAATTTTTGTGGATGACCTTCCTGAGGGTCATTATGAGTAAAAGCACTCCGATTGGCCCGAGGTATCACAAAAACTGTACCTCTTTCCACTTGAAGATTTTCGATCATTAAAACAGCAGAAATATATCCAGCAGGCTCATTAGGATGTGTTCCACCAAGAACAAGGATTGAACCCCCAGGCTTTTCACCCTTTAAAACATATATTTCAGTATCTCCTGATGTGTCTTTTAGGCTAGGCAAATAATTACTTAACATTTTCTTTTCCGTTACTCCAACACCTGGAAAAATAGGATCAAGTTTATGCATTGATAAAAAAGATCTTCCGCTTATAATCATTATAAGGACAACAAAAACAAGTATTATTATTGCTCTATAGTTATCTTTGTTCATAAGAATCACCTCCTATTTAATCATCAAAAATCGAAGAATAAGTGGGATAAGTACAATCCCTGCCATCATTTGATGACGCCAATCTTTTTCACCCCATAAATCCCAGATAACAAGACAAATAATAAATAAGACAATCAATCTATAAACAAGTGTCAACATGATTTTTCTCTCCTTTATTCACACGTGTAAGCATACATTTTCCAATCATCCTTGTTACAAATACTGTTGCTAGGATTATCACGATAAACCCTAGAAGGATATATATCTTCCCAGTAAATGATTTTAATAGATTGTTAACAAAATTGGCATTAATGATTAAGAAGATTCCATATGCAGCAGTTAAAATACCAGGCCAAATACAATGTCGCAGAACTTTGAAATAATTTTTCTGACCAACCACTTGGGCCGCAAACATACCCGCAAGAGCTGTTGGTGGCATCAAATCTCCTAAACCAGCAATCAAAGAAAGAGAAGATGCTGTAATGATTTCATTCTGTCCTAAAAACGCAAGAACAAAAGGAACCCCTAAAACAGATGCTGCTCCATATGAAGAGATTGCACCAAAAAGCGGTAGACTTGTTGCTATACCTA
The DNA here is from genome assembly GCA_030627905.1 of Halanaerobiales bacterium. GTDB lineage: Bacteria > Bacillota > Halanaerobiia > DY22613 > DY22613 > JAGMES01. Next base: position 16,921 of record DAOVRZ010000064.1, on the reverse strand, counting down.
AATAGAGAAAAACAGACGGTAATGAAAGGCAAAGGATTACAATCGTTCCTCTTACACCAGTTAGAGTCATTATCTGAATAAACATCCCAACTCCCATCAAAATCCCCAGTACAGGTAATGCATCATGGATCGCTTCTTTAGCTACTTTAAAAAAGTTAAATCTCTCTCCAGTAAAAATTCCAACGAAACTTGCTAACAAAAAGACCACCGGGAGACCCATATTAGGAAAATATTGTGGCAAAAGACTTTCACCGAGCATCAAAACTACAAGTAGAATAATCGGAAGATATAATTTAAAACCATGCTGATCATAATATGAATTAGGCAAGTTACCTTCAATTGTTTTAAAGTCAATCTTCTCTATGTATTTTAATCCAACCGCAATAACTACAATAAACGCTAAAGGAAGGCTTGCTAAAAGAAGAGGCAGGCCAAAACCGATAAATGGCATATCTATTCCACCACCAATGATCATTGCTGGAACATTGATCGGTGGAGCAATCATTCCATAAATTGCTCCCATAGCAATAATTACTGCAGCTTTATCTTTTGGAACTCCCATACAAATTAAAACGGGTGCTACTAATGCTCCGGTTGTTAGAACAGCAGCTGTAGAAGAACCTGTTATCATTCCGGGAAACATAACTAAAAGCATCATAGATAGTAACAAAAATACTGGTTTCCGATAAAAGCGAACAATAATTTGTCTTGCAATCGTATCCAAAAGCCCTGACTTTTGAAGTACTTTCATGAAAATCATCGCCATGGCAATAATTAAGATCGTATTTAGATAACCAAATTCTCCCTCAACCAAGTGGCGAATCGGAATGCCTTCACCAGCAATCAACGTCCCAGATATTGCTGATATAACTAATGACAAACCAATTGGAAGTTTCAAAGCAAAAACACCTAAGATAAATACAATAACCATTGCAATAAAGATTACTAATTCCGTTAAGCCCATTTTTCTCCCCCCAGAAATAAGAAATTTACGAATATTTAATTAACTTATATATTTAATTCATCATTCATTCTCTCTTTCCTATTTATTCTCTTATTTCTCATCATTTTTTCGCAAAAAGCAAAAATGGCTTCAAAACATATAGTTTTGAAACCCTTTTCTTGATACTATTCCCATTCAATTGTTGCAGGTGGCTTAGAAGTAATATCATAAACAACCCGATTGACATGTTCAACTTCATTAGTAATCCTTGTAGAAATCTTTTCTAAAACCTCATATGGGAAGCGTACCCAGTCTGCTGTCATCGCATCTTCTGATTTAACCGCACGGATTACTATTGGGAAAGCATAAGTTCTTTCATCACCCATAACCCCTACACTTCTTAAGTTAGCAGGTAAAATGGCGAATGACTGCCATATCTCTCTGGTCAAACCAGCAACATGAACCTCTTCTGTTACGATAGCATCTGCATTCTGTAGAATTTCAATATTTTGATGATTGACTTCTCCGATGATTCGGATGGCCAGGCCTGGCCCGGGGAAAGGTTGTCTCCATACGATCTCATCAGGCAAATCTAAAGCTTTACCAATATTTCTTACCTCATCTTTGAAGAGCATCCTAAATGGCTCAACCAACTCAAATTCCATATCTTCAGGTAATCCACCTACATTATGATGAGTTTTGATCTTAGCTGCTGTTTTAGTTCCACTTTCGATAAGATCAGAATAAAGAGTTCCCTGAACTAAGAATTTCGCATCACCAATTTTTTGTTCCTCTTCCTCAAATACACGAACAAATTCATTTCCAATTAACTTCCGTTTTTCTTCTGGCTCTGTTATACCTTTTAACATACTAATAAATCTTTCGCTAACATCTGCATATATCAGGTTTATATCAAATTGTTCCTGAAATGTTTGGCGAACCTGTTCAGCCTCACCTTTACGTAAAAAGCCATGATTAACAAAAATACAAGTTAACTGATCACCAATAGCTTTATGTACTAGTGCTGCTGCTACAGAAGAATCTACACCACCAGAAAGTCCACAAATTACTTTTGAATCACCAACTTGCTCACGAATCTCTTTAACCTTTTCGTCAATAAAGTTACTTGCAGTCCAATCACCTTTACATTCACAGACTTCAAACAAGAAATTGCGAATAATTTCCATACCTTTATGTGTATGAACAACTTCAGGATGGAATTGAACACCATAAAACTTACGTTCATGATTTGCCATAGCAGCATTTGGAGTATTACTGGTTTTTGCTGCAGTTACAAAACCTTCTGGTAATTCGAGAACATGATCTCCATGACTCATCCAAACAGTTATCTCAGGGCCAAGATCAGTAAAAATTCCCTTTGCTTCAGTAACTGTCAATTCAGCTTTCCCATATTCTCTCTGATCAGCACGCTCAACCTTACCATTTAGCGTATATGCCATAATTTGCATACCATAACAAATTCCAAGAATTGGAATACCCAACTCAAAAATTTCTGAATCAATTCTTGGAGCACCTTCTGCATAAACACTACGTGGTCCCCCAGAAAAGATAATTCCAGTTGGATTTAATGCTTTAATCTCTTCAACAGAAATACTATACGGACGAATTACAGAATATACACTACACTCACGTACCCGTCGAGCAATTAACTGTGCATACTGGGCTCCAAAGTCCATTACAAGAATTGTTTGCTCTTTCTTCATCTGATTCACTCCTTTACCTTCTTAGTATAACCCTATCATTTATCAAAACATCTATTAAAAAAATAAAAAGTCTTCAGATCAATGAAGGATCTGGAGACTACTATCCTTAAAATTAAGTATAGTAAATCCACCCTCTCGTAGTCAGACAGTTAAGGCTGTCTGGTAGAAACTTTCGAGCCAATTCCCGATATTATGCGAGAAGTTTCACTTTTACTACATAACAGATTAAGTATAATAAATGTATTCTTTATTGTCAAGATATTTTACGAAATACTCCAATTTCATATGTATCAAAGTTTATCAACCAAATCCACACCAAACAGTGCTGGTGCTCCACCGGTATGTACAAAAAGTATTTTTTCTCCTTCTTTAAACTCTCCTTTATGAATCAAATCAATCATACCAGCCAGAGCCTTACCAGTATAAACCGGGCCAACGATAATCCCTTCAGTCCGTGCCAATAATTTTACAGCTTCAATAGCCGCATCACTGGGTACACCATATTGAGGACCAAAATAATTATAATTTAAATAAATATCTTCTGAAGTAATAGATATGTTAGTATCTAAAATTTGATTAATCTCTTCACTAATCTTCAAAATTTCTGGTTCAAAATCCTCATCATCAGCCGCAATCCCATAAATCTCAAAACTGCCTCCAAAAAGCTTTTTACCAGCTATTAGACCTGCTTGGGTACCACCTGAACCAATTGGATGTACAATCCAGTCAAATTCAACTCCCAAATTCTTAGATTGTTCAATAATCTCTTTTGCACAACGAATATATCCCATCGAACCAAGACCCGTCGAACCTCCAGTTGGAATCACATAAGGATTCATTCCAACTTCTCGTAACTCCTCTGCTTTCTTCAACAATGCTTCTCTACGAGTCAAAGGTCCATCAGGGTCTACTAATACTATATCTGCATCAAGGATACGATCTAATAAAAGGTTTCCTTGATATTCTTTGATCTCTTTCCCTTTAAGCACCAATACAGATTTCATTCCAACCTTACACGCAGCTGCCGCTGTCATTCGCGCATGATTAGATTGTAACCCTCCCTCAGTTAAAACCACATCTGCGCCCTGTTCGACAGCCTCTGCTAATAGATACTCTAGCTTTCTCGCTTTATTTCCTCCTAAGGCAAGACCTGTGTTGTCATCACGTTTGATATAAATCTCTGACCCACCAAGTGCTTTTGAAAAACGTGGAACCGCTTCAATAGGGGTAGGGGTTATCGCCAACGGTATTCGTGGAATCTGATCAAACTGCTTCATTATACCTCATCTCCTTTAACGTTTTAACCTATGCTTACTAATATTATATTATCATTTTCCACAAACTTAAGCTAATTCCTTTATAGAAGATCAATAATCCACATCAATTCACATGAATGAATCTAGGAGATTTAGTAATCTTCTTTCTTTATTATGCTTTTATTTCCTCAACTGATAAGCCTGTTACTTCTGCAATAGTTGAAAAATATACTAACATTCTCTTCTGAATTCATTAAAAATACACAAAATAAAAAAATTTTACTAATTAAATTATCAATTTTTTAAGGTCTAATTCTGTCAAAAAACTATAGTCAGAAATATTATTATGTATCAAAACTAAACTATTTAGATTTACTAAATTGCTCAATATACTTATATCAGAAACGTTATTATTATCCAAATACAAAACTTCTAGATTAATCAAACTTCCGAGTACACTTATATCTGAGATTTCATTACTTGATAAACCTAACATCGTAAGCGTATTTAACTTTGCCAAAGGACTTATATCACTAATGTGATTGAATTGCAATCCCAACATACTTAAACTTTTTAAATTACTTAATGGCTTTAAATCTTCAATCTGATTAAAATCCAAAAGCAAATACTCCAGATTACTCAATTTACTCATTGCAGAAATATCATTTATGTGATTCATACACAACCTCAAAAATTTTAAATTTATAAGACTACTCAAAGAATCTAAATTAGCTATCTTGTTTTTCATTAAGTCAAGCACTTCTAAATGTTTCAAATTTATGCAATTAGAAAGATCACTCAAATCAATAATTTCACAATCATTTAAGTTTAACTTAGTTATACTCTCTAAATCTTCTAGATAAATATCACCTCGAGTTTTTTTAAGTTCTGCTCTGATGACACTTTTAATAATACCCTCCTTAAAAACAATCTTCTCTTTTGCAAATCCTGACATACTAATAGATAATAACAGCAAAAAAACAATTAGGCATATTCTTTTGTTCATAATTCATCTCCTTATTTTTACCATGTATGGTAATGATCTGTTCTAACTTCGTATCTTGTATAATTCGGAAATTCACCAACTGATTCTGTATAAGTTGTTTTGATCTCTTCTAACTCATAATCATGTAAAAAAGTAATATTTTTATATGTCGTCTCTGTTAGCCACTTTGTTACCCAAGCAAAAGACCATGTTCTTGTTTGCTTTCGCTTTTTTTGATGCACTACTTTTTCTACAAAAGACTCGATACTATACCCCTTTGACAATACAAATGCCAAAGATGTACAAAGTATTGAAATAACAATAATTAAAACCAAAACACTTCTTTTCATAAATTTTCCTTCTTAAATTAATTTACACTTCATAATAATATATTCTTTATCTTTTTACATAATTCTCTTTTTTTTATGTTTTATTAAAAAAATCCCCCAGAGAACACTCTGAAGGATTTTATCATTCTAATCTTTTATTACATCATACCTGGCATTCCCATGCCGCCCATTGGAGGCATAGCTGGGCCAGCATCTTTCTCATCCTTGTTCTCAACAACCAGACACTCAGTAGTCAACAGCATAGCTGCTGCACTTGCTGCATTTTGCAGAGCAGAACGAGTAACTTTCGCTGGATCAACGATACCAGATTTGATCATATCTTCAAATTCACCTTTGTAAGCGTTGAAACCTACACCAACTGATTGAGACTTAACTTTCTCAACGATTACAGAACCTTCGAAACCAGCATTGTTAGCAATTAAGCGAACTGGAGTTTCTAATGCTTTACGGATGATATCAACACCAGTAGCTTCGTCGCCTTCTAATTGTACGTCATCTAAAGCTGATACACAGTTTAAGAGTGCAGTTCCACCACCAGGTACCAAACCTTCTTCTACAGCAGCACGGGTAGCAGAAAGTGCATCTTCAATACGATGTTTCTTCTCTTTTAGTTCAGTTTCAGTAGCAGCACCAACCTGGATTACAGCTACACCGCCAGCTAATTTAGCAAGACGCTCTTGTAATTTTTCTTTATCAAACTCAGAAGTAGAGGATTCCATCTGCTTCTTAATTTGATTAATTCTATCTTTGATACCTTCCTCAGAACCAGCACCGTCAACTATAGTGGTATCATCTTTGGTAATAGCCACTTTACGGCAAGTACCCAAATCAGCAACGGTAGCAGTTTCAAGCTTCATACCTTTTTCTTCGGAGATCACTTGACCACCAGTTAAAACAGCGATATCTTCTAACATAGCTTTACGGCGATCACCAAAACCTGGAGCTTTAACAGCTACACAGTTGAAGGTACCACGGATTTTATTAACAACTAAAGTTGCTAAAGCTTCTCCCTCTATATCTTCAGCGATCAATAAGAGAGGCTTACCCTGTTGAACGATCTGCTCTAAGAGAGGTAAAATCTCTTGAATATTAGTAATTTTCTTGTCAGTTAACAAAATATATGGATCACTTAAATCAGCAGACATAGTTTCAGTATCTGTTACCATATATGGAGATAGGTAACCACGATCAAATTGCATACCTTCAACTACATCTAAGTCAGTACCCATAGTTTTAGACTCTTCAACAGAGATAACTCCGTCTTTTCCTACTTTTTCCATAGCTTCAGCAATCAACTGACCAATTTCTTCATCAGCAGCAGAGATGGAAGCAACTTGAGCAATAGCTTCTTTATCTTCTACAGGTACACTAATCTCACCGATTCTAGCAACAACAGCTTTAACAGCTTTTTCTACGCCACGCTTAATTACCATTGGGTTAGCGCCAGCAGCAACGTTTTTCAAACCTTCTTTGAAGATTGCTTGAGCTAAAACAGTAGCGGTAGTTGTACCGTCACCAGCCACATCATTTGTCTTAGTAGCAACTTCTTTAACAGTTTGAGCACCCATATTTTCAAACGGATCACTTAATTCGATATCACGAGCAATGGTTACACCATCATTAGTAATAGTTGGAGAACCAAAACTTTTCTCTAATACAACATTCCGGCCCTTAGGACCTAAGGTAACTTTCACAGCATCCGCCAAAGCGTCTACACCACGTTCTAATGCACGACGAGCTTCTTCACCAAACTTTAATTCTTTTGCCATTATGTATTTCCCTCCTCAAATCTATATAATAGAATTAATAACTAAAATTACTCAACAATTGCTAATACATCTTTTTCGCTGATGATTAGATACTCTTCACCATCAACCTTAACTTCTGATCCAGAATACTTAGAATAAATAACACGGTCACCAATCTTCACAACAGGAGCAACCTTTTCACCATTATCCAACTGGCGTCCTTCACCTACTGCAACAACTTCAGCTTCCATTGGCTTCTCTTTTGCTGAATCAGGTAATACAATACCACTTTTAGTTTTTTCTAAACTTTCCACTGCTTTCAATACAACTCTGTCACCTAAAGGCTTAATGTTCATAAAATCCTACCTCCTTTTATTTGGGTGATAATATATTTAATATTTTCTTAAACTTTTTTGTTAGCACTCACTTTAAGTGAGTGCTAACACTCACACTACTAATAATACATAAGAGAAATTTTAAAAGCAAGTCAGCAAAACGGTTCTAAATCGCCAATATCTGGTTTGAAACGAAATTATAGCTGATTATTGACTTATTTCAAATGATATCTCCGTTTTTTGAGTATTTTCACTCCATACCATCCAGAATTCCAGAAAATGAAAAAATATACCAACTAAGCCTAGTATTACCCTTGTTTTTAAGCACTATACCCTCAATTACAAGTGAACTCGTCCAGCTAAAGCTGAACATCGGGGCTTCAGTAGGAGATTCTACCCCCACTGAAGATTAAAAACAATTCCCACCACTTATAGAAGTGGGGGTCTTAACTCAAAAGATCAATTACTTCAATCTCAATATTCATTTTTTCTTCTAATTCACTAACTTTTCTCCCAACTAAATCTCTTCCCCATTGGTCAAGAAATATACTTGGAATCAGAATTAAATCATAATCACGTTTAGTTAACTCTTCCCACTGATCAAGAAAATCCTGAATAACCAGTAATCCACCAGCCATAATCGACCCACCAAAAAATCGATTTCTCACCTCTACCATCTCTACCTTTACCTCTTCGTTTATCATCTTGTTATTGAGTCTCTCTACAAGATGACGAATTAGTGGAGTGGCCAAAGTAGATGCCATCAATAAAGGTTTCTTAACCCCTCTTTGCAAAATCACTTTAAAAACCTCTTCATAAATAATCGGATGTAAATCATAAGCAAAAACCATTCCTGATCTATCTCCTGGCTCTTTGTCAAGAGTTAGACAGATTTTGTGTGGAAATGCACTTTGATTATTGCGTAAAACCACTAACTCTTCTTGACCAGACTTAATTAAAGAATGAAAAGCATCAACACGAGAAAAAGGATTTTTATCTCCAATTTTGAAGATCTCATCCCCTCTTCGAACTCCAGCGCTCTCAGCAGGAGAATTTTTTATAATCCCATCCACCTGTGCTCGTAAATCATTCAGAAAAGCAGGTTCTACAATCAAAGGTGTAAGACATTTTTCTCGCCACAGATCTACCCGTTTCAATAACTCTTTAGGTAAGTCAGAATTGAAAACCAGTTCCTTATGAGCCTTTTTCGTAAACCCGGGCATAAAAATCCGAATTGTTTCAGCATGATGTTGATCCAGATAAAAAATCGTCTCTTCAAGATCTCCCCAACCTACAATCCATGGCATCGCTACAATACTACCTTGAAAAGGAATCTTCAATTGATGTAGTTTAGGAATTGCTCGCCAAACTTCTTTTCCAGAATCCCCCATTAACTTCAGCCTTCCTTCACAAGTTACACTGTTTAAAGATATACATAACTCAATCCTTCCTAATTGAGTGAGCAAATCAAGGATCTCATCAGTCAAAAGTGTACCGTTTGTAGTGATCTGTATCAGTGTTGTCGGAAATTTTTCACGAATTTTAGCAAGAATAGCACCAATCTCAGGATGCAAAAAAGGTTCTCCCTCCATAATCCGAGTCACAGATTCACCAATGACTATTTTTCTATTCGGATCGATAAACTCTAAAATTAAATCAATCTCTTCCATAGTTCTATGACTAATTCCATAAATCTCTACTCCAGAGGGGTTCTGATAATGACTACAGAAAATACATTTTACATTACAAGCCGAGGTCAGTGGCAAAATATTATCTTGCTCAGCCGAAAATAAAATTAATTGTTCTTTTGAAATATTCATTTTTCGCTCCTATCCACATTTTCCACAACCTGTGCACTATTTTTTCACACAACTATCCACATTACAAACCATGATATATCCACAAGCCACAGGACTTATCCACATTTATCCACAGATTTTGACCTACTTATCCACACTAGAGTTGCAAATTCGGGATGGCGTTCAATTCTAAATTCCCAATTATACCTTTTTTTAACATGAAATATCCTACCGAACCTATCATTGCACCATTATCAGTACACAGAATCGGAGAGGGAAAATATAAGCCTACACCTAAATTATCCAGATCTTCTTTCAATAGCACCCTAAAACGTCCATTAGCAGCAACCCCACCTGATAATATTACATTCTTGACCTTTTTTTCCTTAACAGCTTTTACAATTCTAGCTTTAAGAATATCTATCACTGTACGCTGAAAAGAGGCCGCAAGATCAGCAGCAGGAATCTCTTCATCCTTTTGATTCCGCTTATTGATATAATTTAATACTGCTGTTTTCAAACCACTGAAGCTAAAATCATAATGCTTCTGGTTCAATAAAGGTCTTGGTAATTCAATTGCATATTCATTACCTTCTCTGGCCAGTCTCTCAATCCTAGGCCCTCCAGGATATCCCAAACCCAAAACCCTAGCTATCTTATCAAAAGCCTCTCCTGCTGCATCATCCCTTGTTCGTCCCAGAATCTGATAATTGCTCAGATCCTCAAAATAGAGTAAATTCGTATGTCCACCAGAAACTGTTAGACAGACAACAGGGGGTTTAATATCTTCTCCAGTTAAAAAATTTGCATAAATATGACCTGTCAGATGGTTAACAGGGATAAGAGGAATATTCAAAGCCAAAGCCAATGCTTTGGCAGCAGAAATTCCTACCAAAAGACCACCTACTAATCCTGGTCCATAGGTTACAGCAATACCATCTAAATCTGACCAATCAATCCCTGATTTTTCAATCGATTCAGTTAGCACCGGATTAATCAATTCCACATGTTTACGGGAAGCAATTTCTGGCACGACCCCTCCAAATTTTTGATGCCAGTCAACCTGTGAAGCAATCACATTTGACAAAATTTCTCTTCCGTTTTTTATTACTGCTGCAGCGGTTTCATCACAACTCGTTTCAATTCCTAAAATATATACATCCTCTGCCATACATGTTACCCCTTTCTCATACTGAAAAGCAGGGATTACTCCCTGCTTACTAATCTATTTCGTAACTTTTTAAAAATTTCCACATAATCAAAGCATCTTCATTGTTATTCTGATAATACTTTGGACGTATCCCCTTTTCCACAAATCCTAATTTCCGATACAGTTTCTGAGCCGGTTCATTACTCATTCTAACTTCCAAGGTAATAGCATCTATATTTTTTAGTTCAGCTTTCTTAAAAAAGAAATTCAACAACTTTTCAGCAATCCCTTTTTTTCGCCTGGATGGCTTCACTGCAATATTAGTGATATGAGCCTCATTTAAAATTAACCATACTCCTAGATAAGCAATCACCTCATCCCCTTGGCGGGCTACCAGATAGTATGCAAAAGGATTTTTGCCACTAATCTCCGTCTCAAAAGATTGGAAAGTCCAGGAATCTGTAAAAGAAGCCGTTTCTATCTCTAAAACTTGATCTAAATCCTTAAAATTCATCTGATCAATCGTAATCGGAATCATCCACTCACCTACTTCCATGTCTCTTTTGCCAGTTAATTTCAGCCTGAGAGGGTTTCAGATAATTAGGTGTTAGAGCATACAGATCATCTTTTTCACCTCTCACGAAAGCTATACACCCCATCTCAGCCACAGTTCCCCCTTTTGGGTGATTCATTACTTTAGGTGGAAAAACTGCTCTCTCCTCTAACCCTGAATGGATAAATTCATCATAAAGTGTGATAGCATCTCCAACAAAATAGATCAGACCATCTTGATTATTTAACTCATCGATCAATTCATCAATTGTACAACTAGTATCATCACTCAGTCGTTTAAGCCCTGAATGGCTCCCTCTGAATCTAGCCGTATAAACTCGCCTATTCCGTGCATCCATGATTGGAATAATCAACCCAGAAGTCATTGCAAGATTAAAAGCTGTTACTTCTAAAGTTGATACACCAATAATAGGTTGATCTGTAATCTGGGCCAGCGTTTTTGCCGTAGTCACCCCAATGCGCACACCTGTAAAAGAACCCGGTCCCACAGTGACAGCAATACCATCTAAATCGTGCACACTGATCTTAAGTTCCTGCAAAAGGTTCTGCAAAGCTGGCATTAACCTCTCTGAATGAGTTCGCTCCAATGTCAAATTATGTTCTCCAATCAAACCTTTTTCACTATCATACACTCCCAAACCACCAACTTTGGTGGAAGTATCAATTCCCAGTACAAGCAAAATTTTCCAACTCCTTCACTAGACCTTCATATTCTTCACCCACAGATTCCAAACGTATCTCTCGTTGATTCTCAAAGCCCGTAATCTCAACCTTGAGATAAGTAGAAGGAATCATTTCTCCTCCTCGTTCAGGCCATTCAATTAGTACTACTCTTTCTCCATATAAGTATTCTTCAAAACCAATATCATAAAGCTCTTCCGGTTCATTAAGACGATATAAATCAAAATGAGCAACAGATAATCTACCTTCATATTCATTAACCAAAGTAAAGGTAGGGCTTGTCACATACTCATTAACTCCTAGAGATTTCAAGATTCCACTTGCAAGACAGGTTTTTCCTGCTCCTAAATCACCATAAAGTAAGAGTATCATCCCAGGTTTAAGAATATTACCTATTTTATTGCCAAACTGAATCGTATCTTCGGGTGAATTTGTTGTATATATAAACATCAAATTTTGCCCCCAATCTAAAATCTTTTATTAGTTTTTCCAGATATAGCTATTAAAATTATAATATATTTTACCAACTCCGTCAACAAAGTTCTACTACAAAAAAGAAGGAGTTTTCCATTAAATGTAGAATACATACAATAGATAGAAAGCTGGTGATATTGTGGTAGAAAACAAAAAGTGGGTATGTTTTTATATTTCTGATTCGTTATTAGAGATCAATTTTCTCCGTGCTATACTAGAAAGCAAAGGGATTGATGTAAATGTTTGCACAACAACATCATCTCGGCACCATGATTATCTCCATGATAAAAAGGAAAAGATTAAAGTCTTCGTTCCTGTAGAAAAATTAAGCGATAGTCAAATACACTTAAAAAGATTAGCAGATTTAAACCAAATTCAAGCAAAAAATATCCCATAAAAAAAGTTCCACCTATTTTTAGATGGAACTTTTTTTGTTCTAATTAATCTTCACTATCAATCCATTATGAACGAAAATTTCTCCATTCGGTGGTGAATTAAAGACTTTATCTCTAATTACCAAAGTAGATGATTTACCACCATCTAAATTCATAGCTTGACTGGCTCCCATTGAAATCATTAATTCGGCCAATTCCTGTAAAGTCATACCGATACTAAATTGAGAACGGCCATCAACAACTACCATCAAAAGATGCCCCTTCGGAGTTATCCCTAGAGCTGTTCTTGGCGCCCTTCCAGTTAAAATATCTGGCAAAAACTTCTCTTCTTCTCCAGTAATTCTGATGATTCCATTTTCAACTAACTTAGGCCCCCCACCAATGGCTTGGACAATATCTTCTTCAATCCAATCTGGAGTGAGCTTCAAATTTATCATCACTTTATCTCCTACTTTCAATCCCTTAAGTAAAGTTTTGAAAATACCATGACCAGATAAAACGAAACTATCTTCAGGGATCTCACTATTTCCTAGCTGAGTATTGATAACCTCACCATCTTTAATCACAACCTCATATCCCCATAGATTAGTGCCAGTTCGCTGACCATAAGCTGAAGAATATAAGATAAGTTGATCAGAATAACGTGAACGGTTATAACCAGATAGATAATGGCAAATTCCATCAATTGTCACATCAGCTTCAAAATCTACCTGCTCCATTCTCATATTTCCATCTTTATCAATTCCCCACGCAGTTCTATTATTAATTGGCAAACTCATCAATTTTCCATCTTGAATTAAAAGACCTAAAGGAAGCCCGTCAGGGCCAAAATATCCCCCATTAATTCCAGCAATACCCTCTTCTTGTCTTGCCAGATCACTTACTTTTGAAAATCCTCTTACACCACCACTTTTAAACGAAGTCTTTAATTTTATTTTTGGAACGGAGAATGAAATTTCGATATCTAAGGCTTGAACCAATACTGGGCCAGCATTTAGCCCTTGTCTGATCTGATAATACTTTACACCATCAGCTAAATTAATCGACTCTTTGCTATTAAACTTACGATGAATAACCATCTCCAATCTATTCTCGGCATTATGCCAGAAAAGTTCATACCATGGTCCATCATAATTTAATTCTACAACCATTCTCAATCCATTTTGATGATGAAAAATTCTTATTTGCTTTAATAATGAATCTTCAACACTTAATTGTTGATACCATGTAATATACTCTGCATTTTTCAAATCTACAACAAATCGTTCTGGATTAGATAAAGAAAAATCATCAAATTCAACTACCTGATCAAAATACATCTGAATTCGAATCTTATCATTTTCTGGAATAATATCTACCTTTTGAAGAAGAGGTTGATCACCAATCTCTTCAGAATACACTGGTAGCACAAAAACCATCATAAGAACAAGCATAAATACCAAAACAAGTAACCTTAAATTTCTTCCGAAAAATTTCTTCATGATCAATTCACCTCACTATTAGCTATTACATTTATATTGTATCACATATGTAGGTAATAATGCACCCATTAAATTAGATAAATACTGGTAGTCCAACAAAAAAACTCAATTTACCTTATAATAATCAAATTGTTTAATTTGAATTTATTTGATTCCATTTGCTATCCTTTAGCATAACATATAGTACTTTATGTTTATGGAGGTGGTATCTTTTGAAATATACAATTAAAAGTGGGGATAGTTTATATACTATAGCAAAACATTTTGGCATCAGTATTGATGATATACTTTCTGCAAATCCACAAATTACAGATTCTAATACACTTTTTCTTGGTCAGGTTATTACGATTCCAGAAAAAGGAGAACAAGTTTATATTGTTCAACCTGGTGATTCTCTTTATGCAATTGCTAATAAATTTGGAATTACAGTTAATAGCATTCTGGCTACCAATCCAGATATTATTTCTCCAAACTCTTTATTTATTGGACAAAAAATTCGCATTCCCGTTAGTAAGCCTATAACAGAGCCAATTGTCAAGCCTTCTCCTCAATATGGATATGATGAAATGTTAACTGATATCCGGCAACTTCAAACCAAGTATCCATTCTTAAAATTTCAATCTGTAGGAAAATCAGTTGAAGAACGAAACTTATACGTAGTACGTTTAGGTAAAGGTTCAAGAGAAGTTCACTATCAAGGTGCAATACATGCTAATGAATGGATTACTACTCCTTTACTGTTGAAATTTATCGAAGAATATGCCGAAGCATACACACAAAATAAAAATCTCAACGGCTATAATATCCGTAATCTATTTAATCAAGTAAGCATTTGGATAATGCCTATGGCTAATCCAGATGGCGTTCAATTAGTAACTCAAGGTATTTCTCCATCCAACCCTTATTATAATACCGTTATCTCTGCAAACAATGGCTCAACAAATTTCAATAGGTGGAAAGCAAATATTAGAGGTGTAGATTTAAACGACCAGTTTCCTGCCTTTTGGCAAGAGGAAAAAGCTCGCGCCCCGGTTAACCGCCCTTATTACAGAGATTACCCAGGGCCTTATCCTTTTTCAGAACCTGAATCCAAAGCAATTGGTAATTTTACATACTCCCATAATTTCCGCTTAGTAGTGGCAGTACATACTCAAGGAGAAGTAATCTATTGGGGATATCGAGGTTACGAACCACCAGTCAGCCGAGTTATTGTTGAAAACATGAGAAAGATTAGTGGATATCAACCTATTCAATATGTGCTCAGTGATGCAGGATATCGTGATTGGTTTATACTTGATTGGCGTCGCCCTGGCTTTACAGTAGAATTAGGGCGTGGGGTAAACCCTCTATCAATCAGTCAATTTCCACAGATTTACCGTAAGTTACGTCCAATTTTGTTGTATGCTGCTGTGGCTTAGTAATAAGACAGCTTATTAATAAAAAGAAAACCCCCAACTACATTGCTGTAGATTGGGGGTTAATACTCTCCTATTCACTATACACTTCTTCACCATTTATAAACACTTTCTCTACCTTTGTCATAGTCTCCAAAGGATGTCCATCAAAGATAACAATATCCGCATCCTTACCAACCTCTAAACTACCAACCCGATCATCAACACCTAAAATTTCAGCAGCATTGATAGTAATAGCCTTCATAGCTTCTATCTCAGGCATTCCGTGACGAACAGCTAAACCTGCACAGATTGGAAGATAATGAACTGGAATCACAGGATGGTCAGTCATTAGAGCAACTTTTATCCCAGCTTTCGCTAAAATTCCTGGGGTTTCAAAAGTCCGATCTTTTAATTCATATTTAGAACGAGCAGTCAAAGTAGGGCCAACAACAGCAGGCACACCAGCCTCAACAATCTGTTCTACAATCTTATGACCTTCTGTACAATGTTCTAAAGTTACATTAATATCAAACTCTTTTGCAATCCGTAAAATAGTCATAATATCATCAGCTCGATGAGCATGTGCGCGTAAAGGAATCTCTTTCTTCAAAAGTCTTGCAACACTTTCACTTTCCAGATCACGCTCAAACATCTTACCATCTTTATCAGCCTGATCTACTTTATTCAGATAGTTCTGAGCCTTTACTAAAGCTTCTCTCATCAGAGCAGCAGTTGCCATTCTTGTTACAGGAGCTTTCGGAACAGTTCTAGTACCAAACACCCGTTTAGGGTTTTCACCAAACGCACCTTTTAAACCAGCTGGATTACGAAGAATCATCTCTTCAATAATACAGCCATGAGTTTTTATAACCAGATTTTCACCACCAATTACATTCGCACTTCCAGGGCCAGTCATCACAGTGGTGATTCCACCCATAATCGCATCCTTAAAGCCTTGTTCTTCTGGATTAATTCCATCAATCGCTCTCATCCGGGCAGTTAAAGGATCTGAGACTTCATTATAGTCCTTTCCTTCCCAACCAATTCCTTCTTCCCCAATTCCCAAATGTGTATGTGCATCAATAATACCAGGTGTCACAATTTTTCCTATAGCATCAATTACTTCTGCTTCAGCAGGGATTTCAATATTTTTGCCTACCGCCACAATCTTACCATCTTCCATTAAAACTGTTCCCTGTTCTAGTACTTCTCCTGCCATTGTGTACACTTTTCCGTTTATAATTGCTTTCATTATTTCTTCTCCTCCTTCTCAAAACATATAAAAGTATAGACATATAGTCTAATTAAAACCAATAAATTTTACTAAACCTCCAAAGTAATTTTAGTCTTTTAATCCCATATCTTTTTAAAGATTTGCCATCCAAAGTAGTTATATTAACACAGTTTCTTTGAGGATACATAGCAGTAATATATCCTATATAAGTATACCCGTTTCTTTTAGTGTACTTAACTAAATCTCTATGCTTAAATCCTGCTAGTTCATCCACTTGAAATTTTGCTTTTCTTCTTTGAGGTTTTATTTTCCAATCTTTTATATTGCAATGTTCTTTTTCTATGCTTATTTTTGTAATACCTAAAGCATCATTTGCATGCGATTTTTCAATGTCTA
>DAOVRZ010000073.1:0-29511 GCA_030627905.1 Halanaerobiales bacterium | reverse complement strand
TCTGGCGCTGATACATTCACAACAATTATGTCTTATATCGGAACTGCTAATAAACATAAAATCGATGCTTTTACTGCAATAAAGGCGGCAGTAACTAATCAGTCAAAAGCTTTACTTTTTAGTTAGCGACTGAATAGTTACGATTTATTTTACTAAATAAAATAAAAATATGGTATTTAAAATTAATATTATAAATGAGAATGGGATTGAAAAAGTTATATATTTTTTAAGTATGAATATTTGTTGGATTTGTTCTTTAAATTTATGTGGTCCTTTATATTGGTTTAAGAAACGTTTAATTTCGCTTAGCATTACCGGCCCTCCAGTTGCTGACCAAGGTAACATGCTGCTTCCTGCCAAAATTCCTAATGCGAATGCGGCATATACTAATTTATTTGGTATTAGTGGATATAGCTGTAGGCAAATAGGTAGTAATGTCACCGCAGCAGGGCCTGCCGAAAGAAAAGTGGCTATAACAAATGCAGATACCATAATACATATTAAGATCAAAAAAGGATCATTTCCAGAAAAAGTCAATATGTAATCTACAAATATTGTTAGCATTCCACTGGATTCTAAAGCACCAGCTATAAAAAATAATGATGATATAAAAACAAGTGGATCAAGAATTGGTAAAGATATCAGAATCTCATGAGGACTAATTTTATTTATAATCAGAAGTAAAGCACCATAAAACATTCCAACGAATGCTATTGATACATGAATAAAGGGTGCAATACAAATACTTAAAATTAGAAAAATAAATAGTAATATTGGAATTTTATGTTCTATCCATTTCAATTGTGAGTAATGGTTTAAGTTAGGTATCAATTCGTCAGAAAATATCTGCTTTATCTTACCTAATCTTGGCGGTTTTACATTTTTCTGAGAATGATATTGTACCTTTCCATGTTGTGGATTTCTTTTAATTTCATGTGGCAAAGGTTTCATCTTATCATGTCGCGGATGCTTTGGCTTTTTTTGTGGAAAATGTTTAATTTTACTATTTTGCAGATAATTTATCTCTCCCTGAAGCAAATTTTTAATTTTTTTATAAGGTAAATGGTTCGGACTATCATCTAAAAATTTGAACCAGAGTATAGTGTACCCAGTTAAAAATGCTATATAAACTGAACAGGGTAAGAATAATTTTGACAAAAAATCTAGCAAAGAAAAATCAGTGTAAATCGTTAATACTACTGCCGGGGTATCTGCCCAAGGAAGTGCTGCACCTCCAATATTTGACGCAATAATTACTGAAACAAGTAAAGGTACGATTTTTAAATTGAATTTTACTGCTAGTTCTAAGGATATAAAAGTGAATAGTAAAATTATACTCAAATTATTCATAAATAAGGAACCTGCATAGATACTAATTGGAATTAGTGTAATAATCAACATTCGATTACCTTTGGTCAATTTAGTGAATTGGTTTCCTATATAAAAAAAAATACCATTTTTTTCAAAAACTTTAGCAAATATAGCTAATACTACAATTAATATAATGATTTCTGTTGGGAATTTTTCAAACGCTCTGCTTGCTGGAAAGGTATTACTAAGAGTACCATAAATCAATAATATTCCTGAACCTAATGTTGCAAAAGGTGTTCGAAATTTAGTAGAAAAGACCATACATAAGTAAGTCACTAAAGCTATTATTAAAGTAATTACCATCATTGGAGGCCTCCTTATTTCATCTATGAAAATGTTGTTAAATAGAAACATATGTTAATAGAAAATGCACTTATAATTATAATATATACTAAATCATTCGAAAATGTTCTGAATTTTAAGTATTTAGACATAAAAAGACTATGAGGAAAAATTCTTCATAGTCTAAATTTATAATATTAATAATTTTGTTATTTCTTTCTTAATCAGTATAAGAGAAATTATTTCATACTTATCTTTTATAGTAAAATCCTTCTCTCCCACTTCTATATACATATTGTCCTGTTGTTTTTCTACGGATTTTTCTAGGTGACGTGTAAATATATTCCTGATGATGCTTTACAGTATTATTTTCTTCTTCAATAAACCAATTTTCATCATCAAGTTGCATTTCATCATTTTGAATTTTATCATTATGATGTTTTTTGTCATCGTTCTGATGATTATTATTATCATGTTGCTTTTTATCATTCTTATCATTCTTATCATTCTTATCATTCTTATTATTGTTATCTTTGTTATTATTACTTTTTTTGTTGTTACTCTGTTCATTTTTATTGTTATTGTTTTTATTCTCATCATTTTTATCATTGCTATTATTTGAGTCATTATCATCATTATTTGAGTTATTGTCATTTGACGAAGAACTAGCAGAGATTGCAACATTTAAATTTTGCATTATATTCAGTGTTACATCAACTACCATTCTTTCTACAAAAGTTGAGAACGTATTGTCATTATTTGTCTCTTCCAAAATATTGATAACATGAAATTTTGTCTCTAACAATTCACAATAAATCTTTTCGTTATATTTTTCAGAATATAAAAAGCCTTGTGTGAAACTATCTTTTTCCATTCCATCAAAATCAATATATTGTGATGTAGAAGTAGCTTCATTGGTGGAAAACATTGGTTCAACTTCGAAATCAATTTTTGTAAAACAACTAAAAGGAATGTTGATTAAAGTATATTTAATATCACCAGTTACTGTATCACTTTCAGTAGTTTTTGCAGTTGTGTATTCTATATAGTTTTTAATATATCCACTCAAAAAAAGTTTATCATTTTTACCATCATCAGTTTGCATTAATTCGTATTGTGATAAATTTAAACTTTTTTTAATATCTTTTATTTCAATTGCAGGTTCTTCTAATTTAACTAATGTTTCCATATTGATTTGCACTTGTGATTGAGCAAGTATAACTGGAATTTTAGCAATTAATCCGCTATTTTGACATTCTATCTCTTTGCGATGACTAGGAGAAGCCAATAAGGTTTTTGCATCCAAAACTAATGCCTCACTATTTGTGATAGCATTGTTAACATTTGGATCAAAATTCGCTATAGTATCTGAATTATTATTAGTTGGTATAGAATTTATATTGTTAGGTATATTTTCATTCATAAAATAACCTCCTTGCCTCCTTTGAGGCATAAAATTTATATAGTATTCTCTGCACTTCATATTATGGTTATTTAAAAAAAACGTTACATTCAAAAAGGAGTAATATAAAATGATTAGCCCACAAAAATTACTTTATAATTTATCTCATCTGGAATCTATTATATAAATTAAAAGAGGAGCTACCATGAATATGTTGAATATTTAATATAAATCACATACTAAATCTAAATTACAAGTTAGGAAGGTAAGATTATGAACATATTATCTGTAGAGAATATTAGCAAGAGCTATGGCCTAAAAAAATTATTCGAAAATATATCATTCGGATTAGACAAAGGTGAGAAAATTGGCTTAATCGGTGTAAATGGAACAGGGAAAACAACATTTTTAAAAATAATTGCAGGGGTTGAGCCTGCTGATCAGGGAAAAGTTACTCTTGGAAATGATGTTGAGGTTGGGTATTTACCTCAGGAACCAGATTTTGATTCTGATGTAACAGTACTTCAACAAATTTTTAAAGGCAACTCACCTGTTATGCAATTACTACGTGATTATGAAGATACTTTAGATAAATTAAATCAAACTCCCGAAGATCAGAGTATTCAAAAGAAATTAATGACTTTAAGTCAAAAAATGGATGCATTGGACGCCTGGCAGATTGAAAGTGAAGCAAAAGCAATCTTGACTAAATTAGGAATTTCTAATTTTCAAGCAAAAGTAGGAAATCTTTCGGGAGGACAAAGGAAAAGAATAGCATTGGCAAGTGCATTAATTAATCCTACAGATGTGCTAATTCTTGATGAACCAACAAACCATATAGATAATGAAACGGTTGTTTGGTTGGAAGAATATCTAAACAATCGTAAAGGTGCATTAATTATGGTTACCCATGATAGATATTTCTTAAACCGGGTAGTTAACCGAATTTTTGAGTTAGATGAGAATAGATTGTTTACCTACTCTGGAAATTACAGTACTTTTCTTGAAGCAAAAGTAGAGAGAGAAGAAAGAGAACTAGTAGCTGAAAAGAAACGTCAAAATATTTTTCGTAATGAATTAGCCTGGATTAGAAGAGGTGCGAAGGCTCGTTCAACTAAGCAAAAAGCACGAATTGAACGTTTTGAAAAATTAAAAGATGATAGACCAAATCTTCAATCAGATGAGATGGAAATTTCTGTAGCTACAAGCCGATTGGGTAAAAAAGTCATTGAAATAGATGAAGTTAATAAAAGCTATTCTGAAATAAATTTGATTGATAATTTTAGTTATACTCTTCTTAGAGATGATCGAATTGGAATAATTGGACCAAATGGTAGTGGGAAATCAACTTTGCTTAACATAATTGCAGGAAAAATTGAGGTTGACACTGGAAGTGTTGATGTCGGGCAGACAGTAAAAATTGGTTACTTTTCACAAGAAAATGAGGGAATAGATGGAGATTTAAGAGTAATAGAGTATATTAGAGAGGCAGGAGAATATTTACCTACCTCTAATGGGGGAATAATCAGTGCAGCTCAAATGCTAGAGAGGTTTTTATTCTCTCGTGATCATCAGTGGTTTCATATTTCGACTCTCTCTGGTGGTGAAAAAAGAAGGTTATTTTTACTCCGGATACTAATGGGTGCTCCGAATATATTGCTATTTGATGAGCCAACAAATGATCTGGACATTCAGATATTGACCATTTTAGAAGACTATCTGGATCAGTTTCCAGGAGCCGTTATAGTGGTTTCTCATGATCGTTATTTTCTTGATCGAGTTGTAGAAAAAATATTTGCTTTTGAAGGTAATGGAAAAATTAAAGAATATCCAGGAAATTATTCGCTTTATCAACAGAAAATTGCTGAAAAAAGTTTACTGGATGAGAATAAAGTGAAAGTGAGTGGTAATAAAAATAATTATAATACAGAAAAGAAAAAAGATCGTTCTTTAAAATTCACATTTAAAGAAAAGAAGGAATTTGAAGAGATTGATGAAATTATTGAAAATTTAGAATTGGAATTAGAAGAAGTTGCTGAAAAAATTAATTTTGCAGGAAGTGATTATCAACTTATGGAAGAGTTGGTTAAGAATCAGCAAAATCTAGAACAGCAATTAGAAGAAAAGATGGAGCGCTGGACATATCTTAATGAATTAGCTGAAAAAATTGAGAATCAACGTAAATAAGTGAGGTGATTAGATGGATTGGCTAAAAGAGTATTTATGCGTATTATAACATATGTATAGGAGTGATACAAGCAATACCAAAGATTTATGTTTAATATATTCTTTACATATGTAAAGAATTACCGCCCTAACTCATCACTGAAGTAACGAGTGTGTGGGTTAAAGATTATTCAGATTGGAGATGTCCCAGGAGATGTTATAGATATTCGAATTTTTGCATTTTCCATTATGGAGATAGGAAATTGGATGGATGCTGATCAAAGTACTGGTAGGATTATGCATATTCCAAATAGTAAAGTATTAAATTCCAATATCGCTAATTTTACTACTGGATTTGAATATATCTGGAATGAGATCCCTGTTCTTGTTACTTTTGAAAGCGATTGGGAAGAAGCAAAGAAAATTCTTCTAGCTATTGCTAATCATCATACTGCTCATCTTAGTGAAACAGTGCGGAAACGAATTCGTCAAGCTTCTAACAAATATATGATTATATCATGGAAAAATTTAACGCCGTATGTTTTTACAAGTGTAAAAGAGGATGGGATATTATTAACAATCCGCTATTTATGTGAACCTCATAAGCGACGGAATAGTGAAGAATTGATCTGGGAGGATATTTTACGAGAATTTGCTAAAGTAGAAGACATTGATTTTGCTTATCCGACATATAGGATTTATAGTAAAGGATTAGATGAAATCAAAAGAAATGATGGTGGTGTATCATGAAGACGAAAATTTGGATCATTAGTATAATTTTGATTCTAATTTTATTAGTAAATTTAGAGTTCAATCTTGGTGTTAGCAAACAGAATATAAATAACTCAGCCTCTTCAGGTTACAAAAATATACCTAGTGGTTGGTACTGGGACAATGTCGGAGTATTAGTTATGAACTCTAAATCGAAAATGTTGACAAAGATTATAGAAGAAGAGTTTGTGAAGGACTTGAAAAAAAGTGGCTTTAATAATATCATTCTGTTATCTGAAGAAAATTATTTGCATAAAAACGAAATAGATATTATTTTCGTGGTTATTCCTAGCGAATATAAAGTAGGCTTTACTCCTTTAGTGAGAAAGTCTAATCTTTCTCTAGAAATTAAAGCTTATGATGTTAAAAATATGGATTATTATGACTTCACCCGTTTAGGATTTCAACTTTCCTGGGCTGGAAATCTGACAGAGTATTCCTATGGGGTGAATACTATAAAATGGGTTACCAGAAACATGGTTAAAGGAATTTTTAAAAATAGTATGAACCACATTGTTACATCTATGAATAAAGCATCATCATCAACTTTTTTATCGAATCCCGAAGATAAGAAATTCTGGTTTAACTTTGATGTAGCTTCAAAGAAATATGATAGAAAAGATCTTTCTGATGAAAAACTTGACCAATATTGGATTCACCCTAAAGCAGAAAATATACATCACTTTATAGCAGAAAGATCTTCTGGTAAAAAAGAAGTAATTTATTATACCGTAAAATTACCTCAGGAAGAGGTCAAAACATTTTTAAAAGAAAAAATATCAAAATATAGTTCTGGTGAAGAATCCTGGTATAGAATCATTAATGGATATTGGGGTACCGATTATTATAGTTCTGAGATGAAAATTGATATAGCTGCAAAATTAGTGTCAGAAATAAATTTTGTTGAAGAAAAAGAGTTAAAAGAAAAAGTTATAACTATCTCTATAGAACACAGTTCACCGATATTTGTTTTACACAAAAAGATTTCCAAATATCAAAGGAATAACCAATACGAACTGGATATTAATCAACTTTATCAAGAAGGAAGAGATTTAACCGCTCAATATCCTGATAATTCGTGGAGTTATTACGTTTTGGGAAAGATTGCTATACAAAAAATCAAGGAAGAGTATGTTTCAGGAGTATTTGAAATTGAAAAGATAGAAAAAATTGGGGAAGCTATTTATCAATCTGCAGAAAAGTTTGAAAAAATTTCTGGATATAGTCACTTTAAGAAAAGTCAATTTTATTATGATCTAGCTGTTTATTTCGCAAACTCTGAACTGATGTCAATGGCAGATGAGAGTTTGAAAATTGCAGGTCAGTTCATAAATCAGGAACTTTTAGATTATTTAAGTAATGATATGCGTTTTAGTATCGCTGCCACCCATTGGTATTCAGGAAAAGATTATCAGAAAGTATTGGATTTGAATACTGATGATTCAACTATTCAACTTTTGCAAGTTCAAATCTATTTCTTAAATGATAATCTTGAAAAAGCGGAAGAGATTCTGAAAAATAACTATAATTTATTGGCTAAACAATTTCGATTAGCAATAGAGTTGGAAAACAATAAATTAACAGATTTAGCGACTGCGATGGGTCAATTAAAATCAAACTATTCAGAAGTCGAGAAAACTTTATTATTAGCAAAGATCGCAAATTATTTAGGCGAAGATGCATCACCTTTTTATCAAGAATTAGCAGAATATCCAGCCTGGAAAGTAAGAGATACATATCAAAAACTATATTTGAAATTGGGTGAATGGGTTGGAGTTATTGAATAGTAAAGATTTCTCCTATACAAAAGGAGAGATCTTTACTATTCATTTTTCAAAATATCTTAAAGATATCCTCTAAAAAGATCATTGATTCTTTTAACACATCATGAAGTCGTTCAAACAATAAACCTGCGATAAACCAAGCTGGTGCATAATCGAGTCTAATAAAACCATTTAGTGAAAAAGGAATATGGCTATAGTCCCATGGACAAACACCGATTGTTCTTTGCAATAGCCAACCAGTAATATATTCCGTTAGAAAAATTAGTACTGTATAGACACCTCCTCGTAATATAATTGGCCAATTGCGAATTGCTTCATGAACCGGTTCAAGAAAAATTGCTAATCCATAGATTGCAAACATCCAGATATAGGTCTTTGCTTGAAGTTTTAAATCTCCTTTTAAAAAAGAGCCAAGACCTGTCCAGAATATTTCAGTACACCACCCGGTAAGTCCATAAATAATAAATCGAATTTTCATATTTGTATTTTTACCATTTAATAATTAATTATTTAGAGAAAGAATATAAAATAAAAGATTATGATTTATTTACTTGCTTCATATAGATAGCTACAATTGGTAATTGGACAATATATCCTATTGTAATCAAAAATACATTTTTTCTTTTGTAAACTTTTCATAAATTCTATTTATCACAAATGTTAATATTATAAACAGGACTTTTAAAATAGTTATAGAAAATTATTAACAATAATTAAATTTAGGGAAGGTGATTTAATGTTAAAAAATATGTTTATTCAAAATGGATTAGGAGCAGGAATCTCAGACATAACCCAAAGTGTAATTTATTTTATAGGAATTTTGTTAATATGCTATATCAGTTTTATAATTTCAAGGAAGATTATTTTAAAAATGGCATCTAAAATGACTCTGAAGAGTAAAAATAATTGGGATGATGTATTCTATATGAAAAAAGTATTTCACTGGTTTTCCCATATAACTCCTGCTTTGATTATATATATTTCTGCAGGACTTTTTATCCCATACCATAGTTTAATTCAACGCATAGGATTATCTTATATGTATGTGATTGGAATATTCGTTTTACAGAGTATCCTTGATGCGATTAAAGATATTTATCAGGGTTATGAAATTTCAAAGAGCCGTCCGATAAAAGGATATATTCAAGTGGTTCAGCTATCTCTTTTTGTTATGGGAAGTATCTTGATCATTGCAACAATGATGAATCGCTCTCCATGGGTTTTGTTAAGCAGTTTAGGAGCTTTGATGGCTATAATCATACTTATGTTCAGAGATTCGATATTAGGCTTTGTGGCAGGTGTTCAACTTTCGGGTAATGATATGGTTCGATTGGGTGATTGGATTGAAATGCCCAAATATCGGGCTGATGGTAATGTTATAGATGTTAGCCTAAATACGATCAAGGTACAAAACTGGGATAAAACAATTACTTCCATTCCTACATATGCTTTTGTCTCTGATTCATTTAAAAACTGGAGAGGTATGCAAGAATCAGGTGGTCGTCGAATCAAAAGGTCGTTATTTATTGATATGACCAGTATCAAATTTTGTACAGAAGAAATGATTGAACGCTATGAGAGGATAGAATACATTTCTGAGTATATCTATCGTAAAAGAGAAGAAATAGAAAATTATAATTATAAAAAGCTTGTTGATACTACTCAAATGGCAAATGGTAGAAGATTAACAAATATCGGCACATTTAGAGCCTATCTTCAATCTTATTTAGTGAATCATCCCAAAATTAATAAGGATATGACATTATTAGTTCGACAACTTACACCTACAGAACATGGTTTACCAATTGAAATTTATGTTTTTACAAATGATTGTGTTTGGGCCAACTATGAAGAAATACAAGCAGATATTTTTGATCATATCCTTACTGTAGTTTCTGAATTTGATTTGCTTGTTTTCCAGAGTCCAACTGGTCATGATTTGCAAAATTGTTTTGAAACAGATTTTCAAGACGAAAAATATTTAATTCAGAGAAACAGTTAATGGGGAAAGTAGCTATTTTAACAGAAAAAAAGTATAATAATTTTACGATAGAACAGTTGGTTAATGATTTGAAATTAAAAAATTTATTGATCTGGTGGAAAACAGAGACAAATGATCATCAGATGGAAATTAGATATACATATCAAGAAAAAATTGCTAAAAAGAAGGTAATGAATAAATTCCTAAAAAATATCACTTCTGAATTCAAGCAGATTCCCGATACTGAAGAAAAACGTGAAGTATGGCTGGGTGGAACATATAAGGGTATACAATTTTTAATACAAGATATTTTAGATTTAACAGAATATGAATTAGATTCGTTTTTGTCTGATCAAGTTTTTGATTTAACAAAAGAATTTATTATAAAAGCGCAGAACTTTGACCCAACAATTAAGATGGCTGATATATTTCAGGCTTTAAGAAATGCATGGGTTATGTTTGGGATCCAAGCTTTTTTCGACCAAAAGATTGAACTGACATCCTCCATTTTTGCATATAGCATGATTTATCCTTATACAGATAATTATCTGGATAATCCAAAATTTTCTGTAGAAAAGAAAAAAGAGTTCAATATTAGGTTAAAAAAACATCTCTATGGAGAGGATGTTCAGCTAAAGAATCCTTTTGAAGAAAAGATTTTTAAACTTATTGAGATGATTGAGGATCAATACCCTCGCAAAGAATTTCCTCAAATCTATGAAAGTCTTTTAGCAATACATCAAGCTCAAGAAAAAAGTCTATTGCAACATAGAGGAAAGAGATCTCCTTACGAAACGGATATTTTGGGTATTAGTTTTGAAAAAGGAGGAACTTCGGTTTTAGCAGATGCTTATTTGGTCAAAGGATGGTTAAGTAAAGATGAAGCAGAATTTATGTTTGGCTATGGTGTTTTTCTGCAACTGATTGACGATCTTCAAGATATGATGGAAGATTTGGAAAATGAACATATGACAGTTTTTTCTCAATTAATTCATAAATGGCCTCTAGATCATCTTACGAATCGTATTCTTCATTTTTTAGAGGACTTGCTAGATACAGCAGAGCAATGCCCTTCATTAAAGGTACAAAGGATGAGAGGACTACTTATGCGCTCCTTTACACTGATCATTCAAGAGCAAATTGTCAGAAATAATAAAGGGTATAGTAAGAATTATATAAAAACAATGGAAAATTATAGTGTATTCCATTATTCTTATCTGAGGAAAGTCAGAAGGAAGTTAAATAACAATTTTTTAGCAGTAGTTAACAAACTTGATTATTATAGTTAAGTTACATAAATTTAAATAATAAAGGAGATGTATGAGATGAATATTACTTTAAGAGAAATCAACTCAGAAAATTGGAGACCAGTGATCAAGTTGAAAGTTAGTCCTGATCAAGAAAAGTTTGTTGCCTCAAATATTTATTCGATAGCTCAGTCTAAAATTGAACCTGAGTGGAATATAAACGCTATCTATAATGAAGAGAAGCTGGTGGGCTTTTTGATGCATGGCATCTCTATAGAAGGTGGCGAATTTGATGGTTACTGGATCTGTAGATTGATGATCGACCATCAATATCAAGGAAAAGGTTATGGAAAAGCTGGAATGATTGAATTACTTAAATCAATCAAAGAAACAGGACATAGTGGAGATATTTACATTAGTTTTGAACCCGAAAATGAAGTTGCTGAAAAACTATACAGTAAATTAGGATTTGAAGATACTTGTAAGATGGATGATGAAGAAAAAGTATTTTGTCTATATGCAAAGAGTTAGAAGAAAAATAATCATAAAAGCCCTCCAAACCTTTAAAAGGATGGAGGGCTTTTATGATTAAACTGTAACTTTCTTCAAACGATTCATTGCTTCAATCAATAACTCATCACTAGTCGCAAAACTGATTCTAACGAAATCATCAATACTTTCGCCGAATGCTGCTCCTGGAACAGTAGCTATACCACATTCTTCTAAAATGTATGTAGAAGCTTCTACAGATTTCATGTTCAATTTAGAGATATCTAGAAGCATATAGAAGGTTGCTTGAGGGATGATATAAGGGAATAATGAGTCTTTTAAACCTTCTACTAATAGATTTTTTCTTCTTTCATAGGTCTTTAACATATTTGGAACATCATTTTCATAGGCTTTGTTGATATTACCTAATAAACTATATTGAGCTATACTTGGAGCACAAGTTCCTAAATGTTGATGAAGTTTGTTGATAGCCTTAGTGATCTCCTTTTTAGCAACGATATAACCCAATCTTAAACCTGTCATAGCAAAGTTTTTCGAAAAACCTGAAGCGATAATAATTCTTTCATAATCATAATTTAGCATAGAATAAAAATCTTCTGGTTTATATACGATATCACTATAAATTTCATCTGCAATGATAAACATTTCATTTTCTTTAGCGATTTCAACTATTTGATCTAATATATCTTTTGGCATCAAAAGACCACTTGGGTTATTTGGATTATTGATAATAAAAGCTTTAGTTTTACTCGTAATAGCTTTTTTAATATCTTCAATTGAAGGGATAAAACCATTCTCTTTTTTAGTTTTTATAGAAACTGTTTTACCTTGACACATGGTAATCATATGCTCATAGCTTACCCATGCTGGTTCAATTAAGATAACCTCATCTTCTGGATCTAAAATAGCTTCAAGAACTAGATAAATTCCAAACTTACATCCAGAGGTAAACATAATTTGGTCAGCCTCTACACCAAAACCAATCTTAGCGGCTAATTCTTTTCTTACATCTAAAACTCCCTGACTTTCAGTATAATGGGTCTTACTGTTTTCTATGGCATTTAAGAGCCCTTCACGAACTGGATTTGGAACATCGAAATCTGGTTCACCTAAGCTCAAGCTTACGATATCTTTTCCTTGACGCTTTAATTCTAATGCTCGCTGCGCAACTTGTAAGGAAGCTGACGGTTTGATAATATCAACTTTTTTGGCTAACCCAAACTTATTCATTTTACATCCTCCCTTAAATACGAGATAGCTCATCTTACTATCTTGCATTTAGTTAAATTTTCTTATTCCAAGATAAGAATTCTACATTACTCCCTTGATTCCTCTTTGTAATCCTCATTAATAAAAAATTCAAAATAATTCGTAAAATTATCCTAGTAATTAAAAGGAAAATGCATCTTTTTATCGAAACATATTAAGGGTTCTCAGAAAAGATAAACTCAAAATCTTTTCGGGATCTTAAAGTCGATGTAATAACTGCGTTATTACATCTTAAGTTTAACGACTTCAGAAGTAGATTTAAACCTCCACAGAAGTTTAGAGATTATTCAAATACTTCCACCTCCATCTATAGAGGAGGGGGAAGTCGCCTTCTGAAATGTCGTTAAATGTTTATTTTCACAATGTAATAAAGGGGGGGAGGTCTACAAAATGACCGTTCTAAGTGAAGCAATACAAATATCAATTATATGTATTGGTATTGTTTTTGCTAGTCTTTTAGTTTTTTGCTTCCTAATTCAACTAATGGGCAGTTATTTTCAAAAGAGTGCAATTAGGGAAACCAGATCAACTTCAAATGACAGAAAAAAAGTAGCTGCGATTATAACTGCATTCCATGAAGAATTTGGAGATCAAATTGCTGAAATTAAAATTTCCCGTGTAAAATAGAAAGGAGAGCTTATAATGAAAAAATACCATGTAAAAGTAGATCAAGAAGAATATATTGTTCAGATTCGTCTAATTGAGGAAGAAGGTCAAACTCAAGTTGAATCAAAATCTGAAATAGAACCTCAAGTATCCTCTAAACAAGTAGATGGTGAAAAGATTGAAGCACCTTTAGGTGGAACGATCTTAAAGGTTAATGTTAAAGTAGGAGATCAAGTTAAAGCTGGTGATGTATTATTACTTCTTGAAGCATTAAAATTGGAAAATGAAATATCTGCACCATTCAATGGTAAGGTTTTAAGTATCCTGATAAATGAAGGAGCAAGTGTTGAATTGGGAGAAACTTTACTTATTATTGAGAAACAATAGGGAATGGGTGAGATTATGATAGGTGAAAAATTAATATCATTATTAAATAGTACTGGCTTTGTAAATGTAGATTTTAAACAATTGTTTATGGTAATGATTGCCCTTATTTTAATTTATTTGGCAATCGAAAAGAAGTATGAGCCATTATTACTTTTACCAATTGGCTTTGGTATGTTATTAGCTAATATTCCGTTAACTTTTTTAATGAAAGAAGGCGGATTATTATATTACTTATATCAAGGTGTAAAACTTGGAATTTATCCATCGTTAATTTTTATGGGTGTGGGTGCAATGACAGATTTTGGCCCATTGATTGCTAATCCAAAAAGTATTCTTTTAGGCGCAGCAGCGCAAGTTGGAATCTTTATAACTTTTATCGGTGCTGTACTATTAGGTTTTACTTTACCAGAAGCCGCTGCTACTGGGATTATTGGTGGTGCAGATGGACCTACTGCTATATTTTTAACAAGTAAGCTGGCTCCACATCTATTAGCTCCGATTGCAGTTGCAGCTTATTCTTATATGGCTTTGGTTCCGATCATTCAACCGCCAATTATGCGTTTATTAACCACTGAAGAAGAGAGAAAGATTAAGATGAAACAGCTTCGTACAGTGAGTAAAAAAGAGAAGGTTCTCTTTGCGCTTATTATTACTCTCTTTGGACTCTTCTTGCTTCCTTCAGCGGGTGCTCTCTTAGGATTTTTGATGTTTGGTAATCTTTTAAGGGAAAGTGGTGTGGTTGATCGTCTGGCAAAAACCGCGCAAAATGAATTAACAAATATAGTAACCATTTTTCTAGGTCTTACTGTTGGTGCTACTGCAAATTCAGAAACTTTTTTGAGTTTACAGACTATTAAAATCATTGTTTTAGGATTAGTAGCATTTTCAATTGGAACAGCTACGGGAGTTCTCTTTGGTAAATTATTGAAAGTTATTTCAAAAGGTGAAGTCAATCCTCTGATTGGTGCCGCTGGGGTTTCTGCTGTACCAATGGCAGCACGGGTTGTACAAAAAGAAGGTCAAAAGGCTGATCCTGGGAATTTCTTGTTGATGCATGCTATGGGACCTAATGTTGCAGGTGTAATTGGTTCAGCTATAGCCGCTGGTTGTTTGCTTGCTCTTATAGGTTAGTAATCGAAAGAGGTGATATGTGATGACAAGACAAGTTAAGATAACTGAAACAGTACTTAGAGATGGACATCAATCTTTGATGGCAACTCGTATGAGAACAGAAGATATGCTTCCCGTTGCAGCTGAATTAGACCAAGTAGGTTACGCTTCTTTAGAAGTATGGGGCGGAGCTACTTTTGATACTTGTTTGAGATTTTTAGATGAAGATCCATGGGAAAGACTTCGTTCTTTAAAGAAAGTTATTAAAAAGACCCCTTTACAGATGTTTTTACGTGGTCAAAATATCTTAGGTTATCATCATTATCCAGATGATGTTGTTGAACGTTTTGTTCAGAAATCTGTGGAGAATGGAATTGATATTATCCGCATCTTTGATGCTTTAAATGATTTGCGTAATATCGAAGTCGCTGTAAAAGCTACCAAGAAGGCTGGAGCCCATGCTCAAGGTTGTATTGTTTATACGACTAGCCCTGTTCATGATATTCCAATGTACTTAAAATTAGCTCATCAATTAAAAGATATGGGAGTTGACTCTATTTGTATCAAAGATATGGCTGGACTTTTAACACCTATGGTGGCTTATGAGTTAGTTAGCAAGATCAAAGAAGAGATAGATATTCCACTTCAACTTCACTGTCATTATACAAGTGGTTTGGCTGCTGTTACATATATGAAGGCAATTGAGGCAGGCGTGGATATTATCGATACTGCTCTATCTAGTTTTGCTTTAAGTACATCTCAACCTGCTACAGAAACTATGGTTGCAATTTTAGCAGAAACTGAATTCAATACAGGAATTGATCTAAAAGAAGTTTCAAGATTAAATCATCATTTTAAGGATGTTAAGAAAAAGAGAGAAGAGTTTGTTGCGGTTAGCGGTATTGACCCAGAGGTATTGGTTTATCAAATCCCAGGAGGAATGCTTTCTAATTTGAGAAATGCATTACGTCAACAAAAGATGCTCGACAAATTCCCTCAAGTTTTAAAAGAGGTTCCAAAGATTCGCGAAGAATTGGGATACCCATCTTTGGTTACACCAATGAGCCAGATTGTTGGAACTCAAGCAGTATTTAATGTGGCAACTGGTGAGCGATATAAGGTTAAGTCAAAAGAGATAAAAGATTATCTTAGAGGACTTTATGGTACTGCACCTGGCACTATATCTCTAGAGTTTAGAAAAGAGATCATAGGCGATGAAGAACCTATTACTTGCCGACCAGCAGATCTCCTTGAACCAATGTATGACGAAAAAGCTAAAGAGATTGGAAACTTAGCTAAAAGCGAGGAAGATATTCTTTCATATATTCTCTTCCCTAAATCTGCTGAGGCATTTTTGAAGAAAAGAAATGGATAAGGATTTAGAAAATACCCTGATATCAGGGTATTTTTTTTGTATAGGAAATTATACTTTTCTGGGGTCGAATGGCTTTGAGGAATGGGGAGAATTAGTATAGAATCAAATGTGACAAAAAATGGAGATTGGTGAATAGTGGATTCAAATATTCATGGTTTATTCTACATAAATGTAGTGCTGAACGGTTTTGAATAAAATACAAAAAACATGTATTATACAGTATGTGTATTGACAAAAAAAATAAATTATGGTAACATGGTAATGATATATCGTTTAGTTATATACTTGCTATATATAAGTATATAACTAGATTGGTTCAAGGTAAGTAATAAATGCTAAATTAATAATATTAAGGAGAGGATAAAAATGACTGCAAAAGCAACAATTGATGCGAGTTTATTGATCGGGTCTAAAGGAAAAGAGGTAACTATCCCCCTTCATGCAGAATACCCACCACAAGAGGGCAAATCATTTACTTTTGCTTATAATCCAAAACCAGGTGAAGAATTGGTTCTTGATATTCCGGAATTTTTGGAGTGGGCATGTACCACTTTGGGGATAGATAAAAGTATTGAGAAAACTTTAGAAGATCTATTAAAAGTACAAATTAAGGTAGATGAGTTAAAATATTCTCAAGAAGATTTTAAAATAAATGTAGAAATCGGAAAGAAAGCTGCAGACGCTAATAGTGAGTGGAATACCGAACCATGGAATTTGTTACCTGGAATTGCACTTAGTACAGTTAAACTAAATTTTGAAAAAACAAAAGATTAAACCATCACTACATAATAAATAAATTTTAAGATCACCAAAAACATTCTTTTAATTTTGAGCTTAGAAAGAATTCTCAACGATTAAACTGTAATGTTTTTGGTGATTTTAAGTGGTGTACATTAAACCAGAAAGGTGAAATTATATGGATATTCATAAAAATGGGTTTAAGTTAAAAGAAATGTATAGAGAAACAGTTAAGAACCTCCTTGTTGATCAAGGAGAATTTTCAATTGAAATTAAAGATACTCAAGAAGATATTGCTCCCATTAAGGGAGTAGCTGTAGTTGCTCTTACTTCTAAAGATCAAGTTCTGTTGATTCAGAAGCAAGATCAGAAAAGTAATGAAGGATTAGAGATTCCAT
Source organism: Halanaerobiales bacterium (assembly GCA_030627905.1). Lineage (GTDB taxonomy): Bacteria > Bacillota > Halanaerobiia > DY22613 > DY22613 > JAGMES01. The sequence continues at coordinate 12,114 of DAOVRZ010000073.1, read as the reverse complement.
CTGATAATTTACAATCAGGGGAAGAACCTGCATTAGCTGCTAAAAGAATATTAAAAGATGAAACAGGTTATTTAGCCACATCAGTAAAGGAAATCGCTCTATGTTATTCGGATTCTGTGCGAAAAGATAAGATTTTTCAAATATTTTGGGCAAAGGATGTAATACTGGATTCTGAAGTGCCTGGAGATAGTGTTAATCTATTTACACTGAAAGAAATAGATACTATGCTAAGTTCTTTTGAATTAAAAGATGAGAAAACTATTGTAGGGCTCGTGTTGGTAATGTCACTGAGCGGAGATTAAGGTCAAAGGAGTTAAATATATGAGTACTTCTATAGAAATTAGTGGGAAGGTTCACTTTGCTGGAGTGGATTTTGATGTATTTTCTAAATACTCGGGAACTGAAGGGGGACTCGTCTTTAATGGACAGATAGATGATGGACAGAAGATAAATCTTTCTTCATTTGTTATAGACTTATTTAAACAATTTAATGTAACATTGCCTTCAGAATCTCCAGAAGTAGATCTATATAATCTATCAGTTAGTATTAACACAACGTCTAAATCTTTTTCTTTTGGAGCTGAATTGGTTGCTTCTGAAAAAGTAACTTCCGGGATTGATTTAAAAAATGTTACTGGAAAAGTCGCTATTGGCTCTAAAATAGATTCTGATACAAAGAAACGTACAATAACTGGTTCAGTAGAAGGGAAACTGGTTATAGGGAAATCTACATTTACTTTAAGATATACAATTGGTACAACAGAAAATAAATTTTTGGCTCATTGGAAAGAACGAGGTGGAGAAGAGCTTGGAATCCACGATTTTGCAAAATTGTTTGGGTTAGAAATATCAGTACCAGAAAGTCTGGATCTTAAGTTGAATGATGCAGTTTTTGAATATGATTTCAAGGAAGGGAAACTTATATTAACTGCAACTTCTAAAACATATGGTAGAGCATTTTTTGTTTCAATGAATGATGATGATAAAAACCGGGGATATGTATTTGGGCTGGGCAATGAAGAGATTGATCTTACCAATCTACCGATTATTAGAGGTGAATTTAAATCTAAAGAGTGTATCAAACTTAGAGAATGTAAAATCATTGCTTCATCTTCTTCATTTAAGGATTTTGTTATCCCTAAACCACCTACTAATAATCCTATCAGTATCTATGTTGATAAACCTGATTCTTCTCAAAAGCTTCAGCTTCAAAAAGGAATATTCTTGGGTGGAATTATGGATTTTATGGATTATACCCAGGAGATTGATTTACAATTAGGTATAGATACGACAAATTTTGATATGAATCTCATAGCTGATTCACCTGAGAAGACGAATGGGAAGACGAAGTGGATTTCTGTACAGAGAACATATGGTCCTGTTCAGTTCAAGAGAATCGGTCTTGGGTTACAAGGTTCGAAGGTTGTTTTTCTTTTAGATGCTGGTTTATCAGCTGCGGGACTAACAATCGATTTAGAAGGGTTAAGTTTAAGTATTTCACTAAAAAACCTTACTGATTTTAGGATTGGACTCCAGGGCTTGGGTATTGCCTTTAAAGGTGGGCCAGTTGAGATTAGTGGTGGATTCTTAAAAACAGATAATTCTGAATATAACGAATATAATGGAATGGCATTGGTTAGGGTTTCGAGTTATTCACTTTCTGCCATGGGTTCTTATGCTGAACGGAAAAACGATGATGGTATTAAAGAAACTTCATTATTTATTTTTGGTATGATTTCTGCACCTATGGGTGGACCTCCTTATTTTTACCTTGCAGGAGTTGCTCTTGGTTTTGGTTACAATCGGGGTCTTAAAATTCCGGGAGCTGACCGGATCAGAGAGTTTCCACTTGTGGCAGGTGTATTGGGAGAGGGAGGAATATCCAGTGAATCAAAGCCAGGTGAAGTTTTGAAGGAAATGAGTGAATATATTTATCCTTCTATAGGTAATTATTGGTTTGCTGCTGGAATACAATTTTCTTCTTTTGAAACTATCAAAGCATTTGTCTTAGTCAGTGTTTTATTTGGAACCAGTTTTGAAGTATCATTAATTGGAATTGCTTCAATTGGTGTTCCTACAAAGGTTCCCTATCCAGTATTTTATGCAGAAATGGCTCTTGTTGCTAACTTTGCACCTCAAAGTGGCTTAATCGGTGTTTCAGCGGCATTAACCCCTGCTTCTTATATCTTATCAAAGGATTGTAAATTGACAGGTGGATTTGCTTTCTATACCTGGTTTGCTGGGGAACATGAGGGAGATTTTGTTGTGACTTTAGGGGGGTATCATAAAGACTTTAAAAAGCCATCACACTACCCAACTACAATGAGATTGGGGTTAAATTGGCGGATTTCTGATGTTTTACAGATTAAAGGTGGTGGATATTTTGCTATAACTCCATCATGTCTTATGGCTGGAGGGGAATTGGACGCAACTTTTCATAAAGGAAATCTAAAAGCTTGGTTTACTGTACATGCTAATTTCTTAATGTCTTGGAATCCTTTACATTACGATATTACTGTAGCTATCAGTATTGGTGTTTTTTGTAAAGTAAAATTTTTGGGTGTACATAAAACAGTTTCAACAGAATTGGATGCTTCGGTTCATCTCTGGGGACCAGAATTTGCAGGGGAAGCTAAAATCCACTGGTATATTATCTCATTTACAATATCATTTGGAGATGCGAAAAATTCAAAACCAGAACCTCTTACCTGGAATCAATTTTCAAAATCTTTCCTTCCACACCCAGAAAAGAAGAATAAAAATGTATGTAATTCATCGGAAGATAAACTTATCGCCTGTAATGTGAGAATTGCAAAAGGGCTTTTAAAAGAAGTGAAAGATTCGGATCAAGTGACTCGATGGATTATAAAGCCAGAACATTTTATGTTGATTTCACATTCTGTATTACCTTCAACTTCGATCTATGTAAATGGAAATTCAATTTCTTTAGAACATACCAATACCGAATTAGGTATTTTACCAATGGGAGAAAAATATACTTTAGATTCTATCCATTCCATTATTATAGAAAAACAGACATATGATCAGTCATGGATACAAATTCCACAAGATCATCTGCACTACTCAGTTATTACAGAAAATGTACCGGAAGCATTGTGGGGAAGATCTATAGTTACTACTCCACGAGCAGAGACGATTAAGAATGTCCCCGTTGGAATTGTATTGATCCCTAAGCCTATTGATTATCATTCTATTCCTGATATGGACATAAGTGTTTTGAAATTTACACCGATCAACCATGAGTTTTCATGGGGAAATGTTGAGGCATCTACAAAACCTCAATTCCCACAAGAAGATCAGATTAAAACATTGATGAATACAATTATGGATTCAGAGAGAGTAAATGTTCGACAAGATATTTTGAATGCTTTAGTAGAAAATGATCTGAATGTAAGAACAGATATTAACTTAGAGTTAATGGCTAAGAAAGGTAATAATATTTTTGAAGCACCACTAATGTTGGCTACACTGGGTGGAGTAAAGATTGGATAACATTTAGAATGTGAAACTATGATCATGCATGAAAGGAGATTAAAATGTCTTCTATAAAAGCTAGTCAAATTCAATTTATTCAGGCCTGTCCACCAGCATTAGATGCTGGTGAATATAGAATTACAGTTGAACAAAAGGTAAAGGCATCAGATGTGGAGTTACCAAAAACAGAAAAACATTTTTCTGTACGGGGACCCCGATTTGCCTTAGAACCATCTGATATCTATTCTGTGTTTCCACCATCAAATCATCAGGGGGAGTTTGATAATTGCTTACCACATATTATTTTAAGTAGACAAACGTTGCCCTGGGAACGGACTTTGGATGGCATGCCTTCACAAAGAGCAGAAAAGAGTGAGAATTCATTAAAACTTGCTCCTTGGATGGCCTTATTAACCTTTACTGAAGATGAAACTCCCAAAATTCAAAATGGAACAGTTAAGGATCTCCTGCAACCATTACCGGGAATCTTTTATCCAGAGATTTTGTTAGAGTATGGTGAAAAGAAAGAAGATCCATGTATGGTAATTGATGTACCTACAGATTTATTCAAAAAAATTGTGCCGAGTAAGGATGACCTTATGTATCTTGCTCATGTTCGAGCTGTGGATGTGGATCGGAAAGAAGTTACTGATAAGGGTAAAAAAGATGGTTGGTTTTCGACTATTATAAGTAATCGGTTCCCAAAATCCAGTCAATCAGGGGTAAATAATATAGTTCATTTGGTCTCTTTAGAAGGATTTCAAGATTATTTACCTGATGGTAATAAAGAGATTGATTCAAAATTTTCTTTTATCCGTTTTGTGAGTTTAGCAAATTGGAGCTTTACTGGAGTTACCATTCAACATAGTTTTACTGAATTAGCTGAAAATCTTTCTAAAGGAAGATTACAGTTACCTATAAAGATTAAAGCAGAAACACCAGCACAAAAAGTCGTAGAAAATGCTTTTTCTATGGGCTATGTTGGACTCAATCATACTTCCAGAAATGGTGAAAAGACGGTTTCATGGTATAGAGGACCACTGCTACCGCTTAAACTTGCAGATGAAATAAATAGAAGTTATCCTTGTGCTGATGCAGTTCTTCGGTATAATCCAGATACAGGTTTATTTGATGTTGCATATGCTACGGCATGGCAATTGGGCCGGTTATTGGCTTTACAAAATCAACATTTTGCTGTAGCAATGTCTAAACAAAGAAGAAGTAATTATCAAAAATTAAGATTACAATTAACCCGGTCTGTTTGGAGAGACAGACTAAATGAGGCCCTAGAGTTTCCTGAGAATTCAAGGGAATTGGATCAACACCATCTAAAAGAGCAGATTCTTAAGTTTTTGAATTCAAAGATGACAAAGGAAATTAGGGGAAGAAATGAATTGGACGAATCAATATTCGGTGACAGTGCAGACCCATCTGGTTTAAGGAATCGAGTTGATGATCTTCCTGGACTACTTTCAAAAGAAGAAGTAGAAGAATTACAGGTATCGGATGATAATTTAATCATGGGCATTTTGAGAAAATTATTGTATACAGGTGAGGAGGGTTAATATGTTGTCATGGCAACCCAGAAAAGAACATTTTTTACAGATGTCAGAATTATTATCAATACCAGATCGTTGGACAGGTCTCTTCTCTGAAGATTCTATATCTGATGATATCAGCAATTGGTTAGGGAGATTGGATTTGTTGTATGGAGTTCCATTTAATTATCTGGTACCAGATGAAAGAATGTTACCAATTGAATCAATACGATTTTTTTATCTTGATCCTAACTGGATGAAAATATTGTGTGATGGTGCGTGTAGTATTGGAAGAATTACTTCAAATGATATGACCCATGATGCTGTAATGAAAGATACCCTTCATCCTATTTCTAAACGTAAAAGTCAAAGTGTTCGACAAAAGTTGATAGGTGGTGTACAAGGGCGGGAAGATATTTTTGAAATAGATGAACCAGTTGGAACTAGAACAGGTTTTTTACTTCGTTCGGCCCTTGTTGATGGATGGCCTGGCCTGGAAGTTATGGCTTTTGAGAATCAAGATCATACTGAAAATCAAAGGCCACTTAAGATATTACGAATGGAACGACTCTCAAAAGATATTTTGATATGTATTTTCGCGGGTGTTTTTCAAAAACTGGAGATTCAAGAGCCAGCTGAAAGTTTACATTTTGGAGCAGATCATTCCAGATCAGGCGACTACACTGCTACGTTAAGAGGTTTAGGAATTGGTGGTTTTGATGTAGGAATTCCAATTGATCAGGCCAATCTAGTAGTGGTTCCTATGCGAGATGAAAGCTTAGGTGTGGTAAATGTTAAAGGTCTTGCAAATATGCTCAAAGATGGAATACAAAAAAAACAAGCTCTTGGAGAAGAGTTTACTTCGGCTGAATTTGCCGTTCAACTAATCGAAAGTGCAAAGATCTGTGTATTTGATAGTACGGATTGATTTGATCATGTTCAAAGGGTGGAATGGAAGATTTAAAATCACTTGAAAATGTAATGGAGGAAATTTTAGTTATGAATACGAACCAAAAAAATAAAACTGGCATTGGGGAGTTGGACAAATCTGAAGCAAGGGTTTTGGTTCCAATAATGGTTGAAGCTATATTGGTTAATAAAGATAGTAATTCACAAGAATATGTAGACCTTACACCTAATTTTGATTTATTAGAGATGGGTGAAGTACTGGGTGAAAAGATGGTGAATGAACCATTCACTACTACTACACATTTAAACCCAGGAATTCACTTACACTGGGCATTACCAGATGCTCTTACTCATGGGATCCAAACGAAAGAGGGAGAGATGGAGTATCCTGCAGTGCCTAATAGATGGTTTATATTACGAATTCATACTGACCAAGGGAAGGAGATAAAATCAAAAACGTATAATCCAAAAATGTCTCTTAAAGCCTGGGTAGTTGAAAGTGATTATATGTATCATGAGTACAATCCTGATGAAAAAGAGAGTATTTCCGTACCAACTTTAAACTCTGGTAATGAGGAACAGCTATTTATGTATCTGGGGAAAGCATATGAATATGCTGACTGGAATCCTTCAAATCCTGGATTATATCTAGAAAAACTCACTGCCATTGGTCCGGGTGATCCGCTTTTTGCAGCTTTTTACCCTAATTGTAAGAGTGTTTTTGGATTTCATGATGATGATATATGTGAATTATCAGATGGTACAATCACCTACATGGTTGCAGGGTGGTATTCGAAACAGGAAAATGACCCCTTAAATGGTCTTGAGACTCAGGATGAATGGAAGGCTATGATGGATCAATTAAACTGGGGTGTTTCTGATACAACGGGTATCTTTCTAACCCAAACTTTATGTCATGGTATGATCTTTAATATTCCTTGGAAAGGTAAGGACGGGACCTATAGTAATGGTACTCCTGCTGGAGAGTTGGATATCGCAGTTGGCAATTCTTCTGTTGAAGCTTTATCGGCATTATTGGAGTTTAAAGTTTCTGATAATACAAATTTGGCCCGGCTAATGGAAGTTTTTCAATATGATCTCCTTTCCGAATGGGAGCACCCAGATGGCATAGCTGATCAAGAAGAGAAAATTCACGAAAAAGCTTTTGGTTCCAAAAAGGGTGGAATCAGATGGATAATTAGAAAAACTTCAGAAGAAACGAAGAATGAATCTTCGATAATTCCTGATTCAATTGGTAAATTGTTAAATATTCTTAATGTCTCTCAGAAGAAATATGAGAACTTAAATGGGGAATTGGCATCACTTCAGTGGGAAACATATTCGGCCTGGTATAAATATATTTCCACAGCTTCTGGCCCATCTGCTGATTCTAATTTTATCTCAGAAGCAGATATCATCAAGGTTATTGATCTTCTTGGAAAAAAAATAGAAAGTGTAAGGAGAGAAGTAACAGATGAAGAAAGTAGCCTAAATAAACTCATTTCCAATTTAGAAGCAAAAATCGCTAAACTACTTCCAGAATATAAATTGGATCAAGTTTCAGGAGCAAGATTTTGGCAGGCAAATAATCCTGTTCTTCTTTTTGCAGGTTCAAATCTTCAGCGTTCATTTAAACATGGTTTTGATGGTCGGTTCACTGAAGAGGGAAAATTGGAGTGTAGAGTTTCAGAACAAACCATCTATGGATTGGCAATCTCGCCTGTATGTCAAGAGGTAGTCGTAAAAGGAGATAATTTCTTACCTTTTTATTTAAAATTCCCGGAAGGGAAACGAATTCCTACAGAAATACAATCTATATTTATTGAAACAATTTTTTTAGATCCCAATCAAGCTGTACCAATTGCGATAGCTGCCTATAGGTTATCAAATGGTTTGAATCCAAACATAGATCAAGTTGATGAATTAGCTTCTAAAATTAAAAAAATTCAAACAGTTCCATGGAATAGCGCGCTATATCGAGATTTAAGTTCACAGAAACTTGCTAATGCAGCAGGTTTAAAGGGAATAATACCTTCTAAAATAGGAGTAGAACCATGGAAATATCCCTGGACACCGCTTTTTATGGAATGGGAAGTAGAGTTTATTCCCACTTGCATTCAAGATGATATACAAAATGTACTTAAAAACTGGGAATTAGGTGATGTCGATTATACATGGCAGGGTGAAAATCCACCTAAAAATAAATCTCAACTATACCGAGGGTCTATACTCTTGACCCCGAGTGCAACGATCCATTTAAATAATACATTGAAAAAACATCTTGACAGTTATAATGGTAATGATGTCGAACTTTCATCAATGCGGAATATGGTTAATGAAATAGCGAATTTAAATATTTTATCTCAAACTATAAGTGGTTTTAACGATGCTCTCCTTATGAGAAAGCAAACGTTACAATTCCCGGTTTTCGATCCTTATTATAATACTGAGCTTGCACAAAGGGTTTCTGACTTAGTCAATGGGATGAATGACGTAGCTCCTCAAACGGAAATTATCTTTAATCCTATTCGGGCAGGTTTTATGAAAATTTCAAGAATATGGATTGTGGATGCATTTGGTCAGATTCAGAATGTTACGATAAATTCGCCATATCCTATTAAATCCAAAAGTCTTACAACAACTGGTGATGATTATAAAGAATTGATTACAGTACCACCGCGAATAACGCAACCAGGTCGCTTATTGTTCAAATGGTTATCAGCAAAGGATGATTCAATTGAAACAAATCTCGATCCTGCTACAAGTCCAATCTGTGGTTGGATTCTGCCAAACTATGTAGACAGGAGTTTGATGGTGTATGATGCTTTAGGAGTATGGTTGGGATTTTTGCAGATTATTTATAGTACTGAAGGGAATTCCAATGTAAGATGGGTAGAAACACCTGGAATTCAGAAAACTTCAGGTGAGTTACCAGAGATTAAAGATCAAAATTTGAAAGATTTCATTACTGAGATTTTGGAGTATGGTAAAAAGGATGTTCCGATTTTAGATGAATTATTAAAGTATTTTGATAAAGTTTTAGGGAGTATTGAATCTGCTTCAGAACAGCAACAGAATCTTTCAGTTTTGATTGGTCGCCCGTTAGCTTTAGTACGTGCTTCCCTAAAATTAGAACTGGATGGATTACCTGCCTATAATCAGAGTTATGATTATTTAGGTAAATATGTAACAAATGGGTTTGAGAATGTTCAATTCCCAGTTAGACTTGGTGATGTCAATCAGTTAAGTGATGGGTTAACCGGGTATTTTATTGATCATGGTGAAAATACATATAAGACTTTTTATGCAACATCAGGATATAGTTCGAAAATAAATTCTAACTCCTATATAGATTATCATCATGAAGTTTTAATGACCTGCCATCGGGAAGGGAAACCAACCATGGTAACTTTACTGGTTGATCCGAACGCAGGGATTCATATAACTTCAGGAATTTTACCAACAAAATATGTTACATTGCCAGATGAGCATATTTCAAAAGTTTTAGCAGCTATGAATATTGCCTTTAGAGTAGAGCCATTAATTAGTCATACATCGACACTCAGTTTGCCATTACCTGCTGTAAAAGATGCTCAATGGTCATGGGTTTCTCAGTCAGAAAATACAGTAAACGAGATTCAGAATGCAAGTGAAAAAGCACGTCTTTCCCCTGGTCAACAAGAAATTTATGAAGGTTGGTTAAAAATGAAGAATATAAAGATTAGCGAAAACGAAGAATAGATAAGAAAAAAATAATGATGAAATAGTGGTGAAAATGATGAAAAAGAATGTTTTTAATGAAAATGAAATTAAGCTTCTTTATAGATTTACTCCTTCAGATAAGGTTTATGTCAGTGATGTAGATAATGCTCAAGACGGAGAAAAAATTCAAAATAAATTAGTTTTTAATATAGCAAATCCGAATGATTCATCACGAGTAATCTTTGAAAATGAAAAAGAATTAACTCCAGAAGATGAACTGCCAGGGATTGATGATGAAGGTTTCAATGGTTTCTCCAGATTTTATATCTATTTCCCTTATGGGAATGGGACTGGTGACTTTGCAACCAAAGAAGAGATAAATGATATCACTGTATCTGTAGGTCCTGATAATCCATACTGGTATTGTCGTAAAAAGTCACACTCAAAATATAAAACCTATTGGACTTTATTTCCAAAAAAGAAGACTGTTTTAGATCCACATGAGAGTGTAGCATTTATCCTGGATTACATTATTTCTACTGCAAAACCTGGACTGAGTTATATGTATATACAGAATAAAGGTATATCAGGGTATAAAGATGGAACAAATGTTATTGCAGTTTATAAACAGTTTGGACCTAAAATCGAGAAATTTAATGGTCAACCAGTTCCGGGAACGGATCGTGAATCTGCTGAGTTAATCTGGAAGGTAAAAAATGCTGATTATTGTACGATTACCCCAGGAGATATAGTTTCTCTACCACTTCAGGGAACGAAACACATAAACCCGCCTGATCAGCCAGGAGAATATAAATATACGCTTAATGCTTTTGTAAAAGATCACGGCAGAGCATTGGCCTCTCAAACAACATCAGTCGTCTGGGAACATGTATGGAAGACTAAAGCTTCTATGATAAAAGATGTCAGTTATCCAGCGAATGCAGAGGTAAATGGTAAGGTTTATGTAATTGGTGGATTATCGCGGGAGGATTATTATCATGGTGGTGAGTATTTAAACTTAAATCAGGTATATGATCCTGTTACGAATGAATGGGTTTTAAAGGCTCCTATGCCTACAGCAAGACTCCAATGTGGAATTGGAGTGATAAATGGTAAGATTTATGTTGTAGGTGGTATGAATGACGGTTCATATTTGACCACAATTGAAATGTATGATCCTGTAACAGATCGTTGGACAACTATGGCACCAATGCTAACACCTAGAGCTACATTGGTAGTAGGAGTAGTAAATGGTAAAATATACGCAATAGGAGGAGGAAATGATAAACTTATGCCTAGTGGTGGAGGGTATGAATATACACCTCTTAATATTGTAGAGGTGTATGATCCTATAACAAATACATGGACACAAAAAGCTCCTATTCCAACACCTAGAGCTCGTTTTGCAGTAGGAGTTATAGATAATAAAATTTATGCAATTGGCGGAATAGAACCGTCTCATCGTGCAGTATGTAAAAATGAAGTATATGATCTTGAAACAGATTGTTGGACTGTGGCAGTTGATATGCCAAGAGCAAGAACATTTTTTGGAATTGGAGTCATCGATGGTATGATTTATGCACTTGGTGGTAGTTCTTTGGATCCTACTATTGATGTTTATAATCCCAAAAAGAATGAATGGTCATCTGAAATGAAAATGGTAACTCCTAGAGAAGCACTGGGGATTGGAGTTGTCGATAATAACTTATATGTTCTTGGTGGGCATAGGGGTGATGGGGCAACAATGAATCTTAATGAGGTATTGGGAAAAAATCTTATCGTTAAGGAATAATAGAAAATCATCAACAAAAAAAAGGGGGGAAATCCCTCTTTTTTTGTTGTAAGGAAATTATACTCCTTGTTAATAGACAACGGATAGCTTATTACTGATCGTTTGGTGCTCAATGATACTGCGAAATCTCAGTTTTGCTTTAAGTACATCTCAACCTGCTACATAAACTAATTCAATACATGAATTCGTTTGTGATGGTTTGTGCGTGTAGTGAAATGAAAGTAAAAATATTAATCATTTATGGAAATATGATAGAAATATAGAGGAATTACGTGGTTTCTGGCGAAGTAAAGTTATGAGGTATTAGTGTGGTAAAAGGGGCATGTTTATTATTGTTCTGACTTAAGGAGATTATCTGAAATACGCTTAAGATAGGAGGACACGTATTATTTGAAATACGCATAAGAAAGTCTAAGAACGGATTAAGCAAACTATGTGTAAGTAATGTAAATTATACTATAAAATATAATTATAGTTTACATATGTTTTCGCTTAAGACTAGTGATTTTCTGTTTTGTACGTATTACTGATATAAGTTGTTGAACTAAACCGCTCTGCGGTGGTAAAAAATAAACATAATTTTTCCTTGTTTGTTGTATTTGGTGGTGTTCATTAAAATACACGAGAGGGAGTGAGAATTATGTATGAATTGGCTAAATTTAAGAAAGATATGGAGTT
>DAOVRZ010000031.1:0-46978 GCA_030627905.1 Halanaerobiales bacterium | reverse complement strand
TGATAACTTCCTTTATGATAAGTTTTTAGTTTATCTCCTCCAGCTAGAAGATAGCGTAGTGAGTTATTTTCTAATTCCACGAATTTTTCTGCAACTTGAGTAGGTAGAAAACTTATCGTAATCTGATTAATTTCATAATAACTGTTCAATTTCTTTAAGTTAAGTCGAATATCTTCAGAGATAATATGAATCTCAGCTCCACTAGTTAGAAGTGGGAAGATTTCAATTATAGAAGCATCAAAGCCAACTCCAGCGTATTTAGTACCACGATCATCGGAAGTTATTTCGTAATAATGGTTGGCCCAGTTGCATAGATTAATCAAGGATTTATGTTCTACCATAACTCCTTTTGGTTGGCCTGTTGAACCTGAAGTATAGATTACATATGCAAGATCATTTGAGCGATTTGCATTCTCTAAATTTGAGCTATTTAAATCATTTACATTTATGGTATCATCAACAATGATCAGTTCTCTAGCAAATTTAACTTTATAAGCCAGATGATTTTGAGTTAATAAGATCCGGCTGTTCGAGTCTGAAAGCATAAACTCTATTCGGCTCACAGGGTAAGTTGGATCGATTGGTAGATATGCTGCTCCCGATTTCAATATTGCAAAAATCGAAACTATCATTTCTATAGAAGGCTCCATTAAGATTCCAATGATCTCTTCAGGGCCAGCTCCCCTTCCATCCCTCAACCCCCTCGCCACCACATTAGCTCTCTCATTCAACTCCCGATAGCTAATCTTCTCATCCTCAAACACCAGCGCCACCTTATCTGGATACCGTTCAACCACTTCCTCAAAGACCTCATGTATAACCCTATCTTTCGGGTAATCAACAGCAGTATCATTAAACTCATAGAGAATTTGTTCCCTCTCATCACCTGTAATCATCTCAAAGTCAGCAATCTTCTTAACTGGATCTGCAACAATCTCAGTCAGTATATTCACAAAATGCCTAGCCATCCTATCAATTGTTTCACGCTTAAACAACTTCGTACAATACTCAAAATTAAACTGAATTCTATCCTCAAATTCTGACCCAGTTAAAGTTAAATCAAATTTAGATGTCTGATTCTCAAATTTATATGGTGTAAATGTCAGATCACTTAACTGTACAGCTGCTGAATCCAGATTTTGTAGCACAAACATGACATCAAAGAGAGGATTCCTGCTTAAATCCCTTGGCACTAAACCTTTCTCCTCAAGCTTTTCAATCAATATCTCAAATTGATAACCCTGATTTTCAAAGGCTTTAAGAGCATTTTCCTTTACCTCAGAGAAAAATTCCACAAAAGTCTTATCACTTTCAGGAGCATTCCGCATAGCTAAAGTATTAACAAACATTCCAACTATGTTCGCTAAATCTGGATGAGATCTACCTGCAATTGGTGAACCAACAATAATATCTTCCTGACTAGCATACTTAGCTAAAAGCAGATTAAACGCTGCCAATAAAACCATATACAAAGTTCCACCATGATAAGATGCCAATTCATTAACCTGTCTTGCTAGAACATCACCGATGCTAAACGTTACACTATCTCCTGCAAAACTCAAAATTGCTGGCCTTTGATAATCTGTTGGAAGTTGTAAAACAGGAAGTTGTTCACCATCTTTAATAAAGTGATCAAGCCAGTATTTCTCCTGTTTTTTTATTTCATCAGAAATCAAGAATTTATTCTGCCATACAGCAAAGTCCTTATACTGTCTCTTAAGCTCAGGCAATTCTTCACCATCCATAAATTTGATTAAGTCACTGATAAGTATATTCATTGACACTCCATCAGCAATAATATGATGCATATCATATAAAAGATAATTGCGCTCGTTAGTTTCAATTAAAGCTACCCTTAATAAAGGAGCATTCGTTAAATCAAATGGTCTAACAAACCCCTTGACGATTTCCTTTATCTCTTCTGCATCATACTGCAGATCGTCCAATTTAAGCAAAACAATCTCAAATTCCACATCTTCATGGATCACCTGCTTAGGATTACCTTCAATCACCTTAAATGATGTACGCAGAACTTCATGTCTTAAGATTAACTTTTTAAATGCATCTTTCAACCTTGCGATATCAAGATCACCATCAATAATCATAACTCCAGGCATGTTATAACTGATTCCTATTCCCTTAAACTGATTGATGAGGAATATTCTCTTCTGAGCTGATGATAAAGGACATATATTATTTTCAAAAGTCAGATCAATTTCTGAATAAATACTATTTTCTAGCCCACCAATATATTCTGCCAGTTTACTGATAGTTGGATTCTTAAAGATATCTCCTAATAAAATCTCTACACTTAATTTTTTATATATCTTGGAAACTACATTGATTGCTTTTAATGATTGCCCACCCAATTCAAAGAAATTATCATTGATTCCAACCTGCTTAACATCCAGAACATCTGCCCAGATCTCTGCCAATATCTTTTCTATATCATTTCGTGGTGCTGCATATTCTATCTCTGATTTTATCAATGTATCAAATTTTAACAATTCTTTTCGATCAATTTTACCATTAGGTGTCAATGGGATTTTATCTACTTTCACAAAATATGCTGGAACCATATAATCTGGTAGAGTTTTTAAAAGATTTTCTCTTATATTAGATATGACCAGTTCAGAATCAGAAACCAGATATCCGACTAAATATCTATTACCGTTTTTATCTTGATGATCTAAGACAACTGCTTCCTTTATCCATTCATCACTCACTAACTGGCTTTCAATCTCTCCCAATTCAATCCTATATCCACGAATCTTCACCTGATGATCAATTCTACCTAAAAACTCTATATTACCATCAGGACACCATCTGCCTAAATCACCTGTACGATACATCATATCGGTAGTATAAGGATTTTTAGTAAACTTTTCATCAGTTAACTCTGATCTATTCAAATAACCTCTAGCAAGACCATTTCCAGAAAGACATATCTCTCCAAAAACTCCCTGTGGCACCAAATGATCATATTTATCAAGGATATAAACTCGTGTATTAGAAATTGGTTTACCAATGGTCACATTTGAATCAGTATTTACATCCCTACATATAGTTGATACTATACTATTTTCTGTTGGCCCATATTCATTGACCACTTCTAAAGAACTTTTTAAATCTTTACTCTTTTTAACTAATTTTGAGCTGATCTTTTCTCCGCCCAAAATAACAACTTTTAGTGATTTTACATCTCCAACTGTTAAACAATCCAATACACTCGTATATAACGAAGGAACTAAATTTACATGTGTTATCTTTTCAGATTTAATATATTTTTTGATAATCAATGGATCTTTCACTTCTTCATCTTTTGCCAATACAACCCGCGCACCACTTACAAGTGGTCCGAATAGACCTATTACAAAAGCATCAAAACCTATTGAAAATAGCTGTAATGTACTATCTGTATGATCTAAATTATGTTCATCTTTATACCATTGAAGAGTATTGCTAATATTACGATGTTCGATCATAACCCCTTTTGGCTTACCGGTTGTTCCTGAAGTATAGATTATGTATGCCAGATCACTAGGGTTACTTATAGATTCTAGATTAGAACAATCTAAGCTGTAGTTTTTTTCTTCATTAAGGATAATTTTTTTTATATCTAATTGAATATGATCTGTTAACTCTTTCTGGGCCAGCAAAATTTTTGCTCCGCTATCTTCAAACATAAATTCAATTCTTTCCTGAGGATAGGATGAATCTATCAGCAAATAAGCTCCACCAGCTTTTAAAATTGCAAGCATGCCAATTACCAGCTCAAAAGAACGCTTCATCATGATAGCTACAACAGTATTCGACCCAACCCCCTTATTCTGAAGCAGTCTTCCTACCTGATTAACCTTTTCATTTAACTCCCCATAGCTTAAATTCTTATTATCATAAACTAAAGCAGTATAATCAGCATTTTTTTCACTAATCTCTTCAAATAATTTATGCATAGTTATATCTGTTGGATATTTCACTTCCGTATCATTAAAACCATATAAAAATTGCTCTTTTTCTTCATTTGAAATCGTCTGGAACTCTTTGATCTGACCCTCTGGATTCTCTACGACCTCATTGATTAAATTAACAAAATGTCTGGCTATTCTCTTTATCGTTTCTTCTTTAAATAACTTTGTCTTATATTCCAGATCAAAATGTAATCCTTTCTCACTTTCAAAAGCATTAAGGGTAAGATCAAATTTAGCCACTTGATTTCCTATACTATAGTTAGAAAGCTTTAAATCAGGAAAATCAACCCCAGATGTCATCTGATTTTGTAAGGCAAACATTACATCAAACAATGGGTTTCTACTTAAATCCCTAGGGATTAAACCTCTTTCCAAATCTAATCTTTCAACCAACATCTCAAACTGATAATCTTGATTTTCATATGCCATAAGTGCATTTTCTTTAATCTTACCTAAGAAGTCAACAAAGGTCTTATCTTGCTTAGGAGCATTTCTCATTACTAGAATATTTACAAACATACCTATCACAGATTCCAAATCTGGATGAGTTCTACCTGCAATCGGTGAACCTATTATGATATCTTCCTGACTAGAGTATTTAGCTAAAAGAATGTTAAAGACTCCTGATAAGACCATATACAAAGTCGCGCCATTTGAACTCGCTAAATTGTTGAGCTTCTTCGTTAGTTCTTTATCAATTTCGAAATGAATGGCATTACCTTGATAATCCATTAATTTAGGTCTTGGGTAATCTGTTGGTAGATTTAAGACTGGAATTTCTCGATCGTTAAATAAATCTAACCAGTATTCTTCCTGTTTATTGATCAAACCAGACTTTATTAATTCATTTTGCCAGACCGCAAAATCTCTATACTGAATGGGTAATTCAAGTAACTCATATCCCATGTATAGATTTAAAAAGTCTCCAACTATAATCTCCATTGATACACCATCTGAAATAATATGGTGCATATCTACCATCAAAATATGTTTCTCTTCAGTCACCTTCAATAGTTTCACCCGTAATAAGGGGGCACAGCTTAGGTCGAATGGTTGAATAAACTCTCTAACTAATTTTTCCACCTGAGCTTCTGGTATTTCTTGAAATGATATTGCAAAATTTACTGTATCATGAATCTTTTGTACGGGTTCTCCATCTATTGTATAAAAGCTAGTCCTGAGAGTTTCATGTCTTGTGATCAATTGAGCAAAGGCTTGTTCAAATTTTTCTATATCTACTTTTCCCTTAAGGACAAGAACAGATGGTATATTATAATTAATTTTATTGGCCTCCAGTTGGTTAACGATGTACATCCTGCGTTGTGCAGATGACAGAGGGTACTCGGGTCTTTTCTCAACAGGTTCAATAGCTGTAAACTCACTCTTTTGTAATTCGCTTAAATGTTTAGCCAATAGTTCAATGGTTGGTCTTGCAAATACTTCATGGATTGGCACATCCACGTTAAACTCTTTATAAATTCGGACAGAAAGTACTGTAGCTCTTAAAGAATGACCACCCAGTTCAAAAAAATTACTCTTCACTCCAATATTTTCAATCTGTAAAACTTCTTTCCAGATTGCCAACAATCTTTCTTGAGTCATATTTTGCGATGCAACCAACTCCGTTTGTTCTTGCTGAAACTGATCAGGAGCAGGCAAAGAATTCCGATCAAGTTTACCATTAGGAGTAAGTGGCATTTTTTCTAACTTGAAAAAATATGTGGGAATCATATAATCAGGCAATCTTTCTCCCAAATACTCCCGTAAATCTGGATTTGGTACATCTTGATTGCTTAAATAATATGCACAAAGATATTTGTCTCCATCTTCCCTGGTAAGAGCCACCACAGCAGCTTCGCTAATCTCTGGATATTTCAGAAGTTGATTTTCAATCTCGCCTAGTTCAACACGAAAACCGCGGATTTTTATTTGGTTATCAATTCGTCCTAAAAACTCCAGATTCCCCTCAGGTAACCACCGAGCCAGGTCTCCTGTCCGATACATCTTTTCTTCTGGTACAAATAGGTTATTGATAAACTTTTCTTTAGTAAGCTCAGGTTTATTAACATAACCACGAGCCAGCCCCTCCCCACCAATACACAACTCTCCTGGAACCCCAATAGGCGTTATCTGTTGTTCCTCATTAAGAATCCATACTTTGTAATTCATCAAGGGTTTGCCAATAGGTATGGTGGTATATTCTTCTTCTAATTTGCATTCATATAGAGTTGTATTAATGGTCGCTTCTGTGGGTCCATAAATATTAATCAATTTATCAATAGTAAAGCTATTCAACAGTCGTTGATGAAGTTTTTTAGAGAACACTTCACCTGCAAGAATCACATATATAAACTCTAGTCTTTCTTCATCTTCAGCCAGAGCCATTAGACTCTCCATTAATGAAGGTACAGTGTTAAAAACATTGATCTTTTTCGATTTGATCAATTCAAACATCCGTCTAGGATCATTTTTCATCATTTTGGTGACCAAAAACAGTTGGCCCCCAGTAATCAAAGGCAAAAATATTTGCTGAACAGATGGATCAAAGGTATATGGAGCCATTAGTACATGACGCAAACTATCGTCAAAGGGATATGTTTTTTGCAAACCGATCAATTGATTCACAATATTATTATGCTGAATCAACACACCCTTTGGCTCTCCAGTAGAACCAGAAGTATAGATTACATAGGCCAGGTCTGTCCCCTGACTTTCCACTTCTACATAACCGGTTGGCTCCTGATGGAGTTCCAACTGGGTGATGTTGATTACCTCAAGAGGCGGATTCAGATTGCTTGCTGTTCCATCTGTCAAGAGCAGTTTTGCCTTTGAATCATGGAGCATATAACTAATCCGATCTTCTGGCAGATCTGGATCTATCGGTAAATACGCAGCTCCTGCTTTTAATACACCAATTATGCCAATCACCATATCAATAGATATATTGATCATCAGTGCAACAATATCATTTGAGGTAATACCCTTTTTTCGTAAAAACCAGGCTAACTGGTTAGAACGTTCATTTAACTCCCGATAAGTAAGGGTATCATCCTGAAAATGCAGTGCTGGAAACTCTGGTGATCTCTCAACTTGTTCCACAAACAATTCATAAAGTGTTGTGTCCTGAGGATACTCTCCATAAGTATTATTAAAACTTTCCAATTTTTGCTGTTCTTCTAGATCAACTATGGGAATTTTTACAATAGTCAAAGCCAGATTTGTGGTCAGGTCGGTTAAAACGCTTATCAGATTTTTGCAAAATCTCTGAATTATTTCAGCTTCATATTGGTATGAATCATACTCTACCTGTACACTAATACCTGCTTTAGAAATCTTCAAAGTAAAGACTACTGAAAACTGCTCAAGTTCTGAGACTTTGGGTTGAATTTCCTCACAAATTACCGCAATATTGAACAGATTAAGGGAACCGTGTTGATAGTTAATTTGTAGCTTATTATAAATATTTGTAAAATCATAATCACTATGATTTACTGCATCCTGGAAAGTTGCTTTAGTCTGGATAATCATCTCTTTTAAAGTAAGTTCTTTCGTTAAAGCATTTCTACACAAAAGCAGTGACGGCTCATTCTTTTGACCAATAAGATTTGTTGTTCCCACTACAAGATCTTCTAGACCAGTATATTTGTGTAAAGCAATATTCAAAACGCTAAAAAAGATAATGAAGATGTTAAGCTCTGAACCTCTTCCAACCTTTTTGATCTGTTCTACTGCTTCTATTGGTAAGTCAAGTTGGAGTTCTCCTCTTTGGATTTGCCCAATCTTTGGAGCATCACTGATTACTGGTAAAGTAATTTTCGGTATATTCCCCTCCAACTTTTTTAGCCAATATTTTTCAATGATCTTTTTCCGTAATTCCATCAATCTTACCTCCTAAATAGCCACATTTTTAATCACACCAGATCAAGAAAACCAGGAACTGCATTGGCGTGTAACTCCTTCCAGCGTTCATCAGCAGCAATGATTTCTTCTAGCGAATATGGGTTTGGGATGTCGAGTTGCTGACAATGCTTGGCGATCCTGTTTAAACGCTCATAGATTACTTCCCGTGAAGGATCAGTGTTCAAAACCCAGGTCTGAGTAATCAACATCTCAGTAGCCTCTTCTGGGTATAGAAGACTAGTTCCATATATCTCTCCCCATGATTCAGAACTTACCTGTCCTGATGGGTAATAAAAGAAAGGTGCCCAGTCAGCTTCATAAATATCATCTTTGAGTTCACTTAGCAGATCTAAAGTCTTTTGAAAGTCTTCCTCAGTCTCACCGGGGTGGCCTACAACCCAGTAAGTTGTGGTTTTGATTCCTGCTGATGCAAGGCCAGAGATGGCTGCTCTAATTTGCTCTGGAGTAATCTTTTTGTTCATCAGATTCAAAACATTTTCTGAACCACTCTCAATACCCAATCTTGCCCGATAAAGTCCACCATTTCGCCATAATTGGATATTCTCAGGTTTGCATACCATAGGGTCTGCACGTAAATAGCCATCCCAATAAATCTCTCTTTCTCTACTAATAAATTCTGTGGCCAGATCTGAAGCCAATGAATTAAGTAGAGAATCACCCAGCATAAAGAGTTTGCTGTTATATTTTTCAGATAACATACACAGTTCATCAACCACTTGTTTGACAGGCTTTTTCCGATAATTTCCCCAGAGAACCGTCTCTGAACAAAAACTACATTTAAACGGACAACTTCGTGAAGCATAGGATGCTAATTGAGGATACAGATCTACCTCAAGATCAGAAAAATCAGGTAAGCTACTATTATTCAAATCAAGAAATTCATTATTAATATCACTCAGGGTGTATACTTTTTGATCATGAGGGAGTTGGCCCTGCAAATATCGCAAAAAGAGTTGCTCACTTTCTCCAACAAATATTTTATCAATATAAGGAGTTTTTTCTACAAATCTATGAAAATTTTCCGAACCATAAGTGAGATGTCCAGCAAATATTCCTCCTCCAAAAAGAGTTTTGATCTGAGGATAACGTTCCTTTATCAACTTAAAAGCAAACAAAGATGGACCAAATGTGCTATTATAAACCGACAGACCAAAGATACTCGGTTGATAAGAGTCTATAAGTTCAAGCAAATACTCTTCAAGTTTTACATAAAAGTCAGCTACTAGATTATTCAATATCTTAACGTCTTGGATACTAATTTTTGTGAAGAAATTTTTCTCAATGAGAATCTGAACCAATTCAAAAAGTGTAGTTTCATCAGTCGAATTAATATAAGTGACCATGTGGTTCATCAAAACATCATACCCAATCATATGTAAATTACCTATTTTGTTCTGATCAACCATCTGCCGCAGTTTCTGCAAATACATATAATTAGTCTCACAAAGCACAGAATTATGATTAAGATCGAGTGCTTTCACATTATACCCATGATGCTGCAAATATCCCTTCAAGCAGGAAATGCCCAAGGGTGGGTTTAGTGGAGCCCAGAAAGGTAATAACATTAACAGAATCTTTTCTTGTTTTGAATTATCCATTATATCTCCTCCAAAATGATAAATCTTTTTTCATTAATCTAACAATACATTTAATCTTTGTAAAAGAGGCTCATCTTCCTGGTTTAGTGTCTTCTCCCAGTCTTTTTTACAATCACAGTCCAGACCCGAAAGGGCTTGTACGTCTAAAGTTTTATTGTATTTACATAAAGCATTTATAACCTTATCACTACATTTCTCACAATTATATGGTACTTTGGTTGGCGACGGATAGAATTGAAACAATCCAACTATCAGTTTTCCCAAATGAGCTGTTCGTTGGACAACCTCCAAGATACTCCATAGCCAGGCTGTTTGGTAGCTATTGCGTTGGGCTAAATAATTCACCAGGGTATAATCTTGAATAGTACAAGTCTCTAAAGAAACAGTTGTGCTGCCAACACTGAAAGCATGATGAATGGTTTCGATCACCTGGTCAATGCTCTCTTTTTCCATTAAAAATGGTGGCTTAAGCATAACATAAGTCCGTAAATGAAAATCTTTGATGATCAACTTCGCTGCACGATTGTATTGCTGGAGCGAAAAACCTTTATTAATACACAGGTAACGCAAAAAGTCATCCTTCATCTCCAGACCAATGGCAATCTCCACATATTTATCTGGAAGACAGGTTTTTAATTCCTGAATCTTTTCCTCATCAACAAATTCGGGGCGTGTTTCTAAAACCACCATTTTGACATCAGGGTTTTGATTAATAATCTTGTAAATACCGATTCTCGCTTCAGCCTGAATCTCATTGTCATTAAAGAAAGAACCGTTATTATACAGATTAAGTAGTGGATGTGTTTTTAAATTAATATTGGCAAATTCCTTTTCAAACTGTTCCAGGTAATTTTCAACTGATAGTGGTTTCTCTGTTCTAGTCTGTTTAGCCAGATGACCACACATAGTGCATCCATGTCCACTTTTCCGAGCCCACTCACAACCATTGGACATCAAATACATCACAGCCCGCTTATAATTCACCCCCTGAAAATTCTCTTCCCGAGTTTCTGTAGAAGTTGCCACCAGTGAATTATTAAACTGTTCTGAGACAATTTGCTCATGAATCTTTCCCATTAGTTCTGATATTATCTTAAAATAGTGAGAATTCTTTAACGGTCCTTGTGTATTCAATGTTTCTAATTGTTCTAAGCTATGTGTAATTTCCATATGATCCCCTCACAATTTATACTCAATTTGATCTTTTTCATCCATACATTCAATTCAGGTATGTTGAGGGAGCCAGAAACAACTATGCTCTCTCAACACACCTAAGGTTACCTAAAAGTCAAAATCAAGAAGCAAATCTTCTATCTGTTCACCACTATTATCAATTGTTTGCTGTAAATCAATCTCATCAATTTTTTGTAGTGGATCTTTTAAAATTAGCTCCAACAATGTTAAGAACTCTTCTTTCATCAAATCAATTGTAGCTTCCTCGAATAAATTAATGTTATAAACAAATTCACAATCAAGGGTGTTCGTTCTTTCAATAACTTGGAATACGATATCAAACTTGGAGATTTGATTTTCATATCTATAGTGCCTAAGAGTTAATTCTTCCATCTCAATCCCTTTTGTTTCAATATTTTGTAGAATTAGCATGGTGTCAAAGAGCGGATTTCTATTTGAGTTTCGTTTTATATTTAATTTTTCCACTAATTCATCAAACTGATAATCCTGATTCTTATATCCTGCTAAAGCATTGTGCCGAACTTCTTGTAAAAAGGCCAGGAATGTTTTATCACCTTCAGGATGATTCAGCATTGCTAATGTATTGACAAACATTCCAATTACATTCTCTAGATCAGAATGAGGTCTTCCTGCAATCGGTGAGCCGACAATAATCTCTGTTTGTCCAGTATATTTATGTAGTAATACATTGTAAGCTGCCAATAATACCATATAGAGCGAAGCATTATTCTCTCTGGCCAAATTATTCAGTTTTGCGGTAACTTCTTTGTCAATAGTAAAATAAATACTCTTGCCTGTAAAGTCTGGGATAAGGGGTCTTGCAAAATCTGTCGACAGATTCAAAACTGAGATTTCCCCATAAAATCTGTTCAGCCAGTATTCTTCCTGGGATTTAAAAGCATGAGTTTCTCTCATCTGTTGCTGCCATTCTGAATAATCCTTATACTGAATTCTTAATTCTGGTAAACTAGCACCTGCATACAACAGAGAAACTTCTCTGGTCAGAAGTGCTACAGATACCCCGTCAGTAATGATATGGTGCATATCAACTAATAAAATATGGCGTTGTGGTGCTAACTTGATTAAGCCAATTCTAAACAAGGGTGCTGTGCTCAAATCAAATGGCTGAATAAACTGATTAATTACCATATCTACAGACTCTTCAGCCACTTCCATATACTCAATTGCTACTCCATTCACTTGTTCAATCTTTTGCATTGGCATACCATCAATGGTGATGAAACATGTTCTCAAAGATTCATGGCGCTGAACCAAGTCTCCAAAGGCTTTTTCCAAACGTTTATAGTCAAGTTCACCTTTCAATAACATTACATTAGGTACATTATAACTTACACTGTGTGGATCAAGAGAATGGACAAAATACATTCTCTTTTGTGCAGAAGATAATGGGTAATACTCCTTTTCTTCTGCTTTAGCAATATCAGCATACATATTCTCAATAGCCATATTTTGCAGGTAATTAGCTGTTCCAGCAATCGTTGGGTTTGTAAACATTTCCGCAATCGGTAATTCTGCATTTAATTCTTTATGAATTTTGGCTACCACCATGGTCGCCTTTAAAGAGTGACCACCTAGATCAAAGAAATTATCATGAATCCCGATTGGTTCTTTTTTACCCAGAACTGCTTGCCAGATTTCCACTAGTTTTTCTTCTAATTTATTCCCTGGTGGTGTATAATCTAACTTTGTACTAACTTTTCCTTCAGGTTTTGGTAGTGCTTTCCGATCAGTTTTCCCATTGTGATTTAACGGTATTTTGTCTAATTTGATAAAGTATGTTGGAATCATATAAGCTGGTAGACTTTCGGCTAAATTATTCACCAATTCATCAGTATCCATCTCCATATCTGCCACATAATAGGCACATAAGACCTTGTCTCTATTTTCCAAGGTCCGATCAACAACCACCACATCTTTCATTTGAGAATCTTTACGTAAGTAAGTCTCAATCTCTCCTAATTCAATGCGAAAGCCTCGAATTTTAACCTGATAATCGATTCTGCCAAAGAATTCAATAATCCCATCAGCACGCCATCTACCAAGGTCTCCTGTTTTATACATTCTTACCTTTTCATTTTTTCTGAATGGATCAATCATAAAGACCTGATTGGTTTTAGTTGGATCATTCCAATAACCTCGACCGACACCGATTCCCGAAACACATATCTCTCCCTTAACCCCGATTGGACAAAGTTGCATATTTTTATCCACAATATAGATTCTTAGGTTTTGTAGAGTTTTCCCGATAGGGATAGCCCCACTCTCAGGTACAAAATCCATAATATGGTGGGTTATATCATCAGAAGCCTCGGTTGGCCCATACGCATTAACCACCTTAATCGCATACTTATCAAACCAACGCTTAACCAGATCATGCTTGACTTCTTCACCTGTGACTAAAAGATATTGTAAATCTGGGAACTGGCGTGGCTGCATATCTAACGAATCCAGCATCACCGCCAGATATGATGGTACTACTTCCAAAATGGTAATTCGATCTCTAATAACCTGTTCCATAAAATTATCAATCTGTAATGTTAGATCATTATCATAAATTTTAGTGGTTCCTCCAACCAATAAGGCAACGAAGAATTGCCAGACAGAGATATCAAAACAGTGGGAAGCGTTTTGAGCAATGATACTCTTTTCATTTAATTGTAAATCATTAATCTTTGCATACATGTGGTTAAGCATTCCCAAATGTTCAACCATCGCTCCCTTGGGATTACCTGTCGACCCAGAGGTGTAGATAACATATGCCAAATCTCCAGGATTAGGTCTGCGCTCTGGGCTAGCATAAGAATACTGAGCTAATACATCACTGCCATGCTGGTATTTACGTTTTTTAACTTGTTTAAAATGTGGATTTTGATGGTCTATTTTATAAATTAGATCATATCTATATCTGGTTAATTCGTTTTCGATTGTATAAATTTTTTTAGAAAACTCAACCTCTGCAATCTCAGGCCATTCAATCGATAAATCAGTAAAGTAATCTTTGGATATAAATAGCTCATCAAAGTTAGAAGTAGAATGATACTCAGGCCGCTGGCATTTAAAATCAAGTACAGATTGTTTAAACTCTTCTTTCAGATCTTGATCTCGTATGTCACCAATAAAGATAATACCCTGATTATTAAGCCGTTGGATCGCCTTTCTCAAGACATCCTTTAAGTAATTATGGCCGAGAAAATATTGAATAACACTGTTAATGATAATAATATCAAACTGTTCTGTAATCTGGTCAATTTCGTCTGCACTCATACAGGTAAGTACAATATTATCAAGCTTCTCTTTAGCTACCCGCTGGCGATTCTTTTCAATCATTATACTCGATAAGTCAGTTCCATAATACAGATCTACCTGAGGTGCAACTGCATACATAGTGATTCCAGACGCACAACCAATCTCTAAAACCCGTGATTTATTATTCAAATAAGGTTTCAGTTTAAAAAGACTATTATCTGCATATTCTCGCATCTCTACTTCAGAGAATTGCTGACCAGTATAACTGTTAACCCAACCTGCTCCCTCAATTTCTGTATCAGATTGTTTACCAATATAATTCCACATATCTTTCCCATATTTTAATGCATCTTTTTCCATATCTGCAATGGAATCAATGTCAGGTGTATCCAGACATAAGTAACCAGAAAAATTCTCACATTCCCATTGAAGATTATTTAACACCTGCACCAACTGTTTTTCAGAGATCATCACCGATAATTGAGAGTCTTTCACAATCTGTTCAATCCGTTTCTGTGGATATGCTGGATCTAGTGGAACATAAGCAACACCAGCTTTCATCACACCCAGGATGGCGATAGCCATATGATGTGACCGCTTCATATAGATTCCCACCAGTGAATCAGGGCCAAGATTATATTGGGAGATCAAGTAATTGGCAAACTGATTTGCCCTCTGATCCAATTCCGCATAGGTTAACTGTTGATCTGCAAACTTAATTGCGATCTGCGTACTACATTCTTGCACCTGGCTTGCGAACAACTCTAGAATCGTCTTCTCCCCAAACTCCCATTCTGTATTGTTAAATTCTTCAATAATCTCAACCTTTTCTGATTCAGATAAGATATCAATCTCACCTAATTGAATATTAACATTCTGCACCACAGCCTGTACAATATTGATGAAATGTATTGCCATCCTTTGAACAGTGGCTTCTTTGAATAAGTTAGTACAATAAACAATACTACCTTTGAGACAATGGTTAGCCTCCATTAGATTAAATTCCAGATCAAATCTTGCCGCTTTAGTCGCAAATGGATATGGAGATAGCTTTAGATTATCAATATCTGTTTCTGCCTGGTTATAGTGTAAATCAAAGACAGTATCGAACAAAGGATTACGACCTAGATTTCTCTTCAAATCCAACCTTTCGACCAGATCTTCAAATTGATAATCCTGATTTGCATATGCTTGTAGCGCATTTTCCTTCACTTCACTTAAGAATGCAGCAAATATCTTACTACTCTTAGGATAATTCCGCATTGCCAGAGGATTAACAAACATACCCACAACATTTTCTAAATCATCATGGTTTCTGCCAGATACAGATGAACCAACAACAATATCGGTTTGACCTGAGTATTTAGCCAGTAAGGTATTGTAAATCGCCAATAAGAGCATATACATGGTTACACCTGTCTGTTGAACTAACTTATGCAAACCTCTAGTTAGCTCACTATTCAAGACAAAATTAATCGCTTTTCCCTCAAAACTCTGTATTATTGGACGTGGATAGTCTGTTGGAAGATTCAATTCTGGAATCTCCTGAGCAAATTGTTCTAACCAGAAGTTCTCCTGTTTTTGAATCTCTTCACTATCCAATATCTTTTGCTGCCAAAAAGCATAATCTTTGTACTGAATCTTTAGTTTTGGCAAATCATTTCCAGCATATAGCTGAGTAAAATCCCGAGCAATAATTTCTGTTGAAGTTCCATCAGAGATAATATGATGGATATCTACAATGAGAATATGTTTCTCATCAGCAACTTTGATCAAACCAGCTCTCCATAGAGGTGCTTGACTTAAATCAAAAGGCTTAATAAATTTAGAAATTACCCTAGCAACACTCTCTTCACTAGCCTCATACTCCTTCAAATAGACATCGATCTTTGAATGAATAATTTGTACCGGAATCTCATTGACTGTAGTAAAGCAATTCCGAAAAGCCTCATGACGATTGACAAGGTTCTGGAGAACACTTGTAAGCCGTTCTTTATCCACTATCCCTTCCAGAAGCAACACAGTTGGCATATTATAATGGGTACTATCTGGGTCAAACTGTTGTAAGAAATACATCCTCTTCTGAGCAGAAGAGAGCGGATAATGCTCCCTTTCTTCAATCTTTTGGATAGAAGAATAGATATTTTTAGTGGCAGATTGAATATATTTTGCTAACTCTGCAATAGTTTTGGTCTTAAAAATAATCAATAACGGGATTTTTACATTCAACTCTTTATGGATTTTTGCAATCAGAGCTGTAGCCCGTAAAGAATGACCACCAAGTTCAAAGAAATTTTCCGTAATTCCAATAGGGCGTTGTATTCCTAAAACCTGCTGCCAGATTTGGACTAATTTTTCTTCCACCATACTCCTGGGAGCTACATATTCTGGTAGATCACTGATAATCAGATCTAGATCTACTAAAGAATTCCGATCAATCTTACCATTTGCCGTTAGAGGCAGTTGATCTAATTGCACAAAATACGCAGGTATCATATACTCGGGAAGCTTTTCTTCTAAATACTCCCTCAGTATCGACCCATGTAACTTCTTCTCGGCGACATAATAGGAAAAAAGTGCCTTTTCACCTTTTTCATCATCTTTCGCTACTACTACCACGGCTTTAATCTTAGGATGTGTACTCAGTTGATGTTCAATGTCACCTGGTTCAATTCTAAAACCTCGAATCTTCACCTGATAGTCTGCTCGGCCGATAAATTCAATATTTCCATCTCTCCGCCATCTGGCCACATCACCAGTTCGATATATCTTTTCACCAAGAATGAAGGGGTTTGACAGGAAACGATCGCCAGTTAACTTTGGCTGATTGTAATATTCTCTAGCAATCCCTGCCCCACCGATGTAAAGTTCACCACTAACTCCAATGGGAACAGGTCTCTTGTTTTTGTCCAAAATGTAGACAAAAGTATTATCAATTGGTTTCCCAATCAAGACAGTTTCATCATCTTCTGCTAAATCCCGAACCTGAAACATAATCGAGGTTACCGTAGTCTCTGTAGGACCATATTCATTATAAAAATCACATCGCTGCTGCCACTTGCGGACTAATGCGCCTAGGCAAAGATCTCCACCTGAAACCATTCTGCGAAAATGATAGCCCTCTTTAGGAGTAATAGTCTGTAAAAATGAAGGTATACTGTGAATGTGAGTAACTTCATGTTTTATCACATAGTCCTCAAACTTTTTGCCATCTAACAAAATGTCTTTTGCAATCAGAACCAGTGCTGCTCCACTTGCCAAGCTGATAAAGATTTGTTCAACTGAAGCATCAAAGGTTATGGACGAGAACTGTAACACCCGATCGGTCTCATTCATCCCAAATCTCTTCTGCTGAGAATAGACCAGATTTACTACTGAACGATGCTCAATCATTACCCCTTTAGGCATTCCAGTTGTACCAGAGGTATAAATAATATAGGCCAGAGAAGTGGTATTAACCTTTATGGCTAAATTTGCATAATCTGTCCCATAATGATCTAATTGATCTACTAGGATACATGTCTTGACAAATGTACATTTTCCAGCAAACTGTGTTTGTGTAAGTAAGGTCTCAACCTTACAATCATCTATCATAAATTTTAAACGTTCAATGGGATATTTTGCATCCAGAGGTAAATATCCAGCACCCGCTTTTAAAATTGCAAACATACCAACAATCATTTCCAGCGAAGGCTCCACCATCAGGCCAACAAAAGAATCTGGTTTTACACCTTGCGCCACCAGGGTTCTGGCCAATTGATTGGCCCGTTTATTGAGTTCATCATAGGTCAGTTGAGTATCTTCAAAGACCACTGCTGGAAAATCAGGAGTTCTTGCCACTTGTTCCTCAAAGAGTCTGGTCAATGTCATATTCTCAGGATAAGTACTGGTGGTAGCGTTAAACTCATATAATATGCAATCTCTTTCTTCGTCTGACAATAGTTTAACTTCACCTAACTTAACATCTGGATTAATGATCACATGATTTAAAATGTTGACCAGATGATCGGCAAAACTTTGCATTGTTTCTGATTTAAATAGGCTAGTATTATACTCCAGATTGAAATTAATCTCTTCCCCCACCTCTGAGGCATAAAGGGTAAAATCAAAATCTGCAAGTGTATTCTCAGACTCATATGGGAAGATTCTCAACCCATCTAAATCAATATCTATCTTACCGATATCAGTATTTTCCAGAACGAACATAACATCAAATAAAGGGTTTCGATTAATTTCTCTTTGAATATCAAGCTTCTCGACTAATTTTTCAAATGGATAATCCTGGTTCTCATAAGCCTTCAGTGCATATTCCCGCACTTCATTCAAGAATTGCCGGAATGTTTTATCAGCATCTGGATTACTTTTGAGTGCCAGAGTATTGACAAAAATTCCGATGGTTCTTTCCAGATCTGGATGAGGTCTACCAGCAATTGGTGTCCCCACAATAATGATTTCCTGAGACGTATATCTATACAAAAGGGTTTTGAATGCAGCCAGAAGTACCATGTATAATGTGGCAGATTCTTTTTTCGCCAAAAGCTTTAGACTGGTGGCAATGTTTTTATCCACTTTAAAATGCACATTTTTGCCTTCTAAGGATTGGACCATAGGTCTTGGGAAATCAATCGGCATGGCCAAAAGTGGAATTTCTCCTTTGAGTGTCTCCAACCAATACTTTTCCTGCTTCTTAAGCTTACCTTGAGTAATCAAACCCTGCTGCCAGATTGCATAATCCTTGTATTGGATTTTTACAGGTGGAATTTCCTCACCTGCGTACAATCTAGCAAATTCTTCGATCAAAATACCTGTAGACACACCATCTGTGATAATATGGTGCATGTCAAGCATCAGGATATGTCTATCAGTTAGTTCTTTGAGTAAAGCTACCCTAATTAAAGGTGCCTGGCTCAGATCAAATGGTTTGGCAAATTCCTTTATCTTTTGCTCGATCTCATCACTCTGAACCTCAAGTAAGTCAATATGTAAATCTAGATGGGGGTGAATTTTTTGAACAGGTGTCCCATCTACCATCTCAAACCATGTGCGTAAAGCATCATGACGATTTACTAAACTATTAAAGGTCTGTTCAAACCGTTTAAGATCAAGTTTACCTTCAATTACCATAACAGATGTCAGATTATAATTAAGTCTCTCTTTTTCCATCTGGTTTAAGATATACATCCGATTTTGGGCAGAAGACAGACGATAAAACTCACTTGATTCCACCTCTTCAATCCCAGCATACATCACCTTCTCAGCATTTTGAAGATGCTCTGCCAATTGAGAGAGGGAAGGTTTGTCGAAAAATTCCGAAAGGGTCACATTCACAGCAAACTCTTTATAAATTCTGGCTATTAAATCAATTGCCTTTAGAGAATTGCCACCTAGATCAAAAAAATTATCATTGACCCCAATCTGCTCTACTTTCAAAAGTGTCCTAAACAAGTTGTGTAATTTTATCTCAATTTCATTGCCTGGCGCCACATATTCTTGATGAATTGTAGTCTGTGGAGCAACTTTTTCCACAGGTATTTCCAATAATGATTTGGCTGTAAAATCTTTTTTCATGAATTGCTTCATTTTTGCATAAGAACTCTGGTTTGGTAATCCTTTGTCCTTTTTATCGTATATCGACATTTTAATCGCCTCCTAGTAACGGTAAAACACAATTCAACAGACATTATTCTGAAACTCAATATATTCAACAGTTTCAGCTGTCTTTTCCCAATTTGTTCTTAAAAGAAACTCTTTTATCTGTAAATTTTTCGCAGTTGGGTAATATCGAGTAACCAATGTACTTAACTGTTGTTTTCGACCATACTCTTGAAAATATTTAATAATCCTATCTTCTACCCGTCTGCCAAGTACTCTGCAACTGAGTAAGAAAGTTTCCAAAAATAGAGTATGATTCTCTTCAATGGTAATCACCACTCCTACCAATCCATAGTCACCAAAGCGATCAGTAACTTCAATCGCCCAACAGTTTACACCGTCTTTTTCCTGGAGTTTGGATAGATCAGCTTCACTTCTACGAATAGTGCTAAGATTAAATTGATTGGTTCGCATCGTCAGTTGTGACATCCTACTAAGTTGATCTGGAGTAACCAGATGAATCTGAACCTGCAAATCAAGGGTTTGGATAAAATCCTCCAAAGAACCACATTGCTGTTGGACAACCTGCCGTGCTTTCTCACTTCGATACATCTGATTCCGTTTCTGATCCTCAACAGTAACATGCACTCTATCAAATTCCCAAGTATGAGCTAAGAACAGTGGAATCTCCTCAGCATCTGGCAACTGCATTGTTAATACCTCAGGACAATTTGCCATCACTTCCGCACATTCTACTGGACTATCATCAATAAAGATAAAACTATCAATACCCAAATTCAATTCTGCAGCCAATTCACATAAATTCTGCGACTTAGCATTCCAATTTATTCGCCAGCTGATAAAATTCTCTTTTTTAAGAATCATCTGAGGATTTTTTTCAAAAACCTCTAAAACATCAGTTTCATTATTTTTGCTACACAGACATAGCAACAATCCCTCATTATATTTTTGCAACATAAATTGTTGTAATTCAGCATAAGGTTCCTCCATTTGAATCCCATTTACTCCATCTTCACCACAGATTCCCTTCCACAATGTATTATCACAATCTAGAACAATCACCTTATACTTTTGATTATTTAAAGAAAATATCTTTCGAGTAATCCATTGACCCATGGCTGCATAAAATTCATCAGAAAATGGTATATGGCCTTCGCGATCTTTGATCCAATCAAAAATCTCCTCTATGCCATATAAATCTTGTAAGACCCGAAAATCGATCAAATGAAGATTGCTGATCTTAGAGACTGCTTCTTGCCAACGTTGATTTAGATCACGTAAACAGCTCATGACTTGGGATGAATATTCCAGGTGTTCAGAGACTGGGAAGATACCAGCAAAATAAATAGCTGTTTTCTCTTTTGTCGAGATAATTTGGATCAATTCTGCAAAAACATTTTTTAACTTTGCACATTTTTCTAAATCAGAACCATAATCATTTCGAATAAAATCTTCAAACCGAACCAGTAAAAGATTCACTCCCTGGTTTCTGGAAATGATACTGCTGGGATCTAACAACTCCTGAAAAACTTGATGATAGGGAGAGAATTTGATGTCAAGATTGAGATTGACCTGTTTTCCCCACCAGCTAATATATGGTTTAATTGGTTCTGCAACAAAGGTGGCAGCAACCGCTACTTGGATAAGTTTTTCCTGTGGCTGACAGTGACCAGTTCTCTTTTCTATTAATTCTTCTTTCTCCTCTGCAGAAAAGATTTGGATTGCTGTTAAGCTTTGTGCAGGATTTGTAATACATTCTGTCACCAATT
This sequence comes from Halanaerobiales bacterium, assembly GCA_030627905.1. Lineage (GTDB taxonomy): Bacteria > Bacillota > Halanaerobiia > DY22613 > DY22613 > JAGMES01. The sequence goes on along the minus strand of DAOVRZ010000031.1, from coordinate 25,645 downwards.
TTTTAAATTTTTCAATCAGTTGGTACATTGTTTCTTCCTTAAATAACTCAGTATCATACTGTAAATAACAGTTCATCTCACCAGCATGATTCAGGTGCATATCCAGTTTTAAATCCAAAGTGGTAGTATCTTTTTGCATCAGATATTCGGTAAACTTTAAACCTGCAACTTCCAGTTTTACATCCATCTCGATCTGATTATGGAAAATCAACATAGTATCAAAAAGTAGGTTTCGTGAATGATCAGTAGGCAGATCTAAATCTTCGACGATCTTCTCAAAGGGATAGTCTTGATTAGCATAAGCTGCAACCACACTCTCCCGAATTGAATCTAAAAATTCCGAAAATATACTATTTTCGTCCACTTTGACCTTAATAGGCAAAAAGTTTGCAAACATGCCAATCACATTATATAGATCAATATGTTTTCTGCCTGCAACTAAAGACCCGATCACCAGTTCTTGCTGGTCAGTATATTTATTAAGCAAAAGACTGTATAGAGCCAACAGTAAAGTATTTAATGTTACATCCTTTTCTTTGGCAAATTTATCCAGTTGGCTGGTGATCTCTGCCGATAATGTAAATGGTAGAACCTCACCAACATAACTACGCCGCTTGGGTCGTTCATAGTCTAAAGGCATTTCCAGGACAGGTATATCCCCTTTCTGTGTCTCCTGCCAATACTCAGCTTGCTTTTGACACTCTGCTGATTCAAAAAACTTGTTTTGCCATTCAGAGAAATCTTTATACTGAATCTGCAGATCTGAAAGTTCTTCACCATTATATAACCTGGCAAACTCTTTCATGAGAATCCCTTTTGAGACCCCGTCAGAGATAATATGATGCATATCTACAGCCAATATATGTTTCTCTTCATTTACCTGAATTAACCCAGCCCAGATAAGAGGTGGTCTTTTCATATCGAATGGTTTTACAAGACTTGGAACAACCATCTCTACATTTTCTTCATCGACTTCCAGATATTCTAGCTTAAAATCAACATCATCAAAAATCTTTTGTTTTATCTCTCCATCAACCATCACAAAACTAGTCCGAAAAGCTTCATGTCTTCCAATTAGAGTTTTAAAGGCTGTCTCAAAACGTCCCTGATCAATCTTTCCATCTATCTGAATAACAAAGGAAGTATTGTAATGGGTGCTCTGATCTGCTAATTGATGTAGTATATACATTCTCTTTTGAGCAGAAGAAACTGAGTAGAACTCTTTCTCCTCAGCTTTCTCGATGGCTGCAAAGGATGTTGGGCTTTCCGCCTGGATATACCTGGCCAGAATTTCAATACTTGGATTTTTCAAGATTTTAGCCAAAGGTACATTGACATTATACTCCTGATAGATTAAAGAGATTAGCTTCATGGCATTAAGGGAATGGCCACCGATATCAAAAAATCTAGCATCCATACTGATCTCATCAATCTCTAAAACCTCTGACCAGATTTTAGCTAATTTAGCTTCAACATCATTTCGTGGTGGGATATAGTTGGCCCGACTTATTATATCTGACTCTGGCAGTAAGTTTTGATCAACCTTACCATTTAAATTCAATGGTAAATGATCTAATAATATAAAGTGTTGTGGGAGCATATAGTCAGGCAACTTCTGTGCCAGATAATCACGAAAAATACTTACTTTAGTATCAACATCTCCATTTGACACAATATAAGCAACCAGGACATTATTCCGTTCTTTGATCTCACGATTAAGTACATAAGCAGTTTTGACCAGTTGATGGCTCAAAAGAAGATTCTCAATCTCAGATAATTCTACTCGAATCCCTCTAATCTTGATTTGACGATCTGCTCTACCAATGAACTCAATATTTCCATCCAGAAGTAATCTTCCCAGATCACCAGTACGATAGATCAGGTCATTAGGGTCCTGATTGAATGGATTCGGGATAAATTTTTGCTCAGTCAATTTTGGATTATTAAAATATCCATAGGTTCGAAAAGGAGTACGAATATAGATAAATCCTACTTTTCCTGGCCCACAGATCTCCATATCTTCATTAAGAATAATTGCCTTTGCTCCTTTGATTGGTTTACCAATAGGGATATTGCTTTTCTCCACATCTTCAACGCTTATCCGATAAAATAGCTTGAACAGAGTTGTTTCAGTTGGCCCATATGCATTAACTAGTTGAATACGATCTGCAAAAATATTGTACCAGTTTTGCAGTTCTTTCGGGATCACCCGTTCACCAGCCAGCAGAACATATTTGAGTTTTGAAAAACTTTCACTGTGCAAAGTAGGAGAATTAAATAAGGTGAATAAACTAGGTGTACAATGTATCAGATTCACTCCACTCTGCTCAATCCAATTAATCAATCTAGCTGAATCCAAAATTGTTTCTTTACTATTTGGAACACACACAGTTCCACCAATACATAAAGGAATAAAGATATCTCGCAAGAACGGGTCATGACATGGTGAGGTTAACTGACTCACCTTAGTAGTTTCGGTTAGCTCAAATTCATCAATCTCCCAATGGATAAAGTGATGTAGTCCCTTGTTATTACCCAAAATAGCTTTTGGAACACCAGTAGTTCCAGAAGTAAAATAAATATAGATTTTATCAGCAGGTGTGTATCCAAGATGTCCTATCTCCTGATACCAATCAGGATTAGCCAGATAAAAATCTTCATCTATACAGACCTGCTGTAAATTGTTCTCTGCAGTTAACTCTCTCGCCTGTAGCCAGGTCTCCTGGTCAGTAAAAATATATCTACACTCAGCAGTAGAGATCATCACTTGAGTTCTCTTTAGAGGGTAGTTCGGCTCTAAGGGGACAAAGATACACCTTGCTTTGAGAATCCCGATAATCAGTGTAATCAGTTCCACCTTATCTACTACAAAGATGCCTATTGAAGATTCCTGTGAAATTCCTTGTGCTAAAATCCAGTTTGCGATATAATTGCTTCTTTGAGCCAGTTCTCCATAACAAATTTTTTTATCTTTATAGTCTATAGCAACTTTGTCAGGGTAGTTTTCAAAAATATAGTTTAGCTTGGCCTGCAAAGTTTTACTTCTATCCATTTCTTAAACCTCCTAATACTCATAATCTAAATCATCATTAAAACTATCCAAAAGGTTTGCAGTTGCTTTTGCAGAAATCAATTCTATCTCAGCCAAATTAAACTGTGGATTATCAATAATTCTCCTCAAGATATCCAAATAGTCTTGATAAAAGGTCTCCATTGTTTTAGCTTTGAACAACTTAGTCGAATACTCCAATCGGAAATTAATCTGCTGATCAACTTCACTGGCAGACAGACTTAGATCAAACTTAACTGCATTTCTCTCATACTCATAGTCATAAATTTTTAGATTACTGATGTTTTTTTGGATCTGAGATAACTCATGTAAATTACCCATATTCTGTAGCATAAATATTGTGTCAAACAACGGATTTCGACTCTGATCCTTTTTGATCTTCACTTGTTCAACCAGGTCTTCAAATTGATAATTCTGATTATTAAAAGCATTCAATGAGTTTTTCCTTACTTCTGCCAAAAATTCTTGAAATGTTTGAGATTTTTCTAATTTGTTTTTAATAGCAATAGTGTTAATAAATACACCAACAATGCCCTGAAGATTTACATGAGATCTTCCAGCAATAGGAACCCCTGCAACTATAACTGAATTTCCACTATATTTATACAGTAGCAGATTGTGAGCTGCCAATAAAATCATAAATAAAGTAGCATTGTGTTCTTTTGCAACTTGATTTAACTTCTCGGTCATCTCACCCTCTACTGAAAACTTTATTACAGAACCTGCGTAGCTTAGCACCTTTGGACGAGAAAAATCAGTAGGTAGATCCAGAACCGGAATTTCATCTAAAAACTGATCTAACCAGTATTGTTTTTGCCTTTGTAATTCTTCACTTTCTTGCATTTTTTGCTGCCAAATGGTATATTCTTTATACTGAGCCTTTAATTGCGGTAATTTCAGGGTATTTTTACTTTTATATAACTCCAACAACTCATTAATAATAATTTGCATAGATACACCATCTGAAATAATATGATGCATATCCAGCATAAAAAGATGTTTCGACTCAGCCAACTTAACCACTTCAGCTCGCAGTAATGGAGTTTGTATTAAATCAAATGGACGAATAAATGCCTGTACTTTCGCGTCAACTTCTGATTCATTAACTTGACTATAGGCCAGACTAAAGTTTACCATAGCATGAATCTTTTGCTTAGGGTTTCCCTGAATCATCAGAAAACTAGTTCTTAGAGATTCATGTCGCTCAATAAGAATCTTTAACCCCTTGGTCAATAATTCTACCTCTAATTCACCCTCCAAAACCAAAATGGCTGGCATATTATAAGTTAAACTTTGTGGATTTGACTGATGAGCAATATACATCCGCTTTTGAGCAGAAGATAATGGATAATAATCCTGTTCTTCTACTGGTTCGATAGGGGCATAGTGACTTTTCCTTGCAGCCATCACATACTCAGCCATCATTTTAACTGTTGGTCTTTTAAAGACCTCTGTAAGAGGCATTTTGATATTCAATTCTTGATGAACCTTAGAAAGAAGTGTCATCGCCTTCAAGGAATGACCACCTAGTTCAAAAAAGTTTTCCCCAGTTCCAAACACTTCTTTGATTGCTAAAACTTCTTTCCAAATTTTTAGTAATATCTCTTCAGTCCTATTTTCTGGTGCCTGATAGGTTTTTCCTATAAAAGCAACGGTATCTGCTTCACGTAACCATTGGCGATCTATCTTGCCATTTTTAGTTAAAGGCAATTGCTTTAAATTCGTAAAATAAACAGGAATCATATATTCTGGTAATTGCCGTGTTAGGAACTTTCTAATCTCTGAAGTTGTTAACTCTCTTTCTACGACAATAAAGGCTGATAAATACTTATCTCCATTATCATCTTCTTTTATAACAACTGCTGCTTCATATATATCTGGATATTTTTGCAACTGACTTTCGATTTCGCCAATCTCGATTCTGAACCCTCTTACTTTAACCTGATGATCCTTCCGACCCAGGAATTCTATATCTCCAGTAGGTGTCCAGCGGGCTAAATCTCCTGTTCGATACATCTTCTCTTCTGGCTTAAAAGGGTTAAGAATAAATTTTTCTACGGTTAACTGAGGTCGATTTATATAGCCTCTACCCACATTGGCACCGCTGATACATAATTCTCCAGGTACACCAATAGGCATTAACTCCATATCTTCACTCAAAATATAAATACCTGTATTAGAGATTGGCTTACCAATCGGTGGAATAATCGGATAACTACTTCCAGGTTCCAGAGTAAAGGTTGTGACTACATGAGTTTCCGATGGGCCGTAATGGTTATGCAAATATACCTGATTTATCTGCAAGAATTCCTTAAATAAGTCAGAGATCAAGAGTTGTTCACCAGCAGTGATAATGTGTTTTACCGACTTAGGAAAATGCTGCATATATTCTTCAAAAGCAGTGATGAATTTTAAAAAAGCAGTTGGCCAGAAAATAACTTCAATCTTGTTCTCCTTAATAAAGGAGAAGAGTTGTCCCACATCTTTTTTCAGATCTTTATTGATCAGATATAAGTTACCTCCAGAGAGCAGAGTTGAAAAAATCTCCTGAAAAGATACATCAAAACCGATAGGAGCAAACTGAAGTACCCCTTTAGTAAAATCTATATCTGTTTGGGTGAACTCATGCTGCAATAAATTAACAAGATTGCGATGTTCTAACATAACACTTTTCGGTTGTCCAGTAGAGCCAGATGTGGAAATCAAATAAAGCAAATCATCTGGTTGGCTAAAACTTCCAGGATTTTCTGTGGATTGTTCAGCTAATTGCTCAGAGATCTGATCAAAACAGATTATCTCACGATTTAGTCTCTTCAAGCTCTCTTTCTCCTCTTGATTGATAAAGGCTAGACCTGGAATATTCTGCAAGACCTCTTTTGCAGGCAGTTTATTACCATTTTTTATGATCTCTCCAATCAAATGAGTGAAAGTAATCTCGCCTTCGCCCAAGACTGCAAGATCCACATGGTGATCTTGCAACATACTGGAGTAATCACTTGTAGCATAAGGCCCACCAGCTATAATAGGAACATCTATTCCCCACTGTCCAATTAGTGACACTGCTTTATGAAAAAATTCCTTATAAATTGACAAGGTCCGAATTCCAATCACATCTGGTTGAAAATTTTTGATAAATGATTGCATCTGGTCATAACTCTTAAATTCACTTCTGGATTTACCAATCTTCCCAACTATATCGCTGCCAAATTGTTCTTTTAAATATGTTAAGAGATACATCAGCCCAAGAGGTTCGCCCAGCACATCATACATCATATTATTACTTTCATCAATAAACCATTGGGACAAATCTAACAACAATACACGCAGTGCTGTCTTACTGGCTAGTTCTGGTACTGGGAAGTATTTTTTAATCTTTTCATTAAACTCAGGAGCAGCCATCTGCTCATCCTTAAGCAATTTGGCATTACCTAATTCATCCCAGGTAATATCAGCAAAGTGCAGAATATCGGTAAAGCTCCGAATATCAATAGGTAAATAACTATCATATTTTTGCACCAGCTCATCTTCTGTTAGTATCTTCATCTGCATCGGTAGGACATGTAACAAGCGCTCTTTTAGTAGAAAATATTCTTTCATATACTTAACCTGAAATTGTCTGGTAAAACTTTTGGGAAACGGTAATGTTTCTGGCAACTGGTGGAAAGCCAGGTGAGTGGAATTTTTAATACTTTCACGGGAAACACCATTTTCCAGAGCTAACTGATACATCTCCGTATTAGGAAAGATCTTCAGTATATTTAAGTTAGGAAAATGAATCCACTTCACACTCTGCATAAATTCAAATGTTTTCATGGCTTCCTCTTCAGTCTCTGTTGGGAATCCATGCATCATCTCCATCTCCAGAATTACATGTGGATGTTGCTGGGCCAAATATTGAATATTTTCCTGTAAACGTTCCAGGTTAACATTCTTTTTTAAAAGTTTCTGAATACGAGGAGATGCTGACTCTAAGGCCAGGTCGATGTTGACTGTACCTGCTTCCACCATCAAATCAATATAATCCTTGGTTAGAATATCTCCTCGCAAACCATTGGAAAAGAAAAGTTGTAGATCAAGACCATTTTTCAAAATTAACTTTAGTAACCTGCTACTATTCTCCACATCTAGATTAAAAATATCATCTATGAAAACAAATCTGCAAACACCAGCATTATAACAATATTGAATCTCTTCAAAAATGTTCTCAGCACTTCGAACTATATGTTTTTTTGGCCAGATTTTGTGACAATAGAGACAATTAAAGGGGCATCCCCTGGTAGCTTGCAGTGAAACAGTATGTTTCGCTGGAGCGATCCCAATATAATTGAAATACTTACTGTAATCAATGAGCGTCCGATCTGGTTTCGGTAATTGGTCAAAATCTTTAATCGGTTCACGATAGGAAGTAACCACTGGCTTAATCCCAAAATTATTCAAACTCTGTAAAGTAGTAAAAGAATGTTGCCTGATCGTCTTTTCTTTGGTCAATAAAAACTGAGCTTGGCTATCATCAAGAATAGTAACAATCCGACTGATGGGATATTCATAGTCAACTGGCAGATACGCTCCACCAGCTTTTAATATTCCCAAAATACCAACTATCAAGTCTATGGAAGATTCCATCATAATTCCCACTACACTACCTGTTTTGACTCCCTTAGCAATCAAAATCTGAGTCAATTGATTTGCCTGTTGATTTAACTCTTGATAGGTTATTTTGTGCTCTCCCATTACAACTGCTATCTTATTAGAAGTTCTCTCAACCTGTTCTTCAAATAACTTATGAATAGTAACATCTGTTGGAAATACCCTCCTGGTTCGAATGAAGTCATCCAATAATAATTGTTTTTCTTCAGGAGAGATGATTTCAATCTTTTCCAAAATTTCATTAGGATTAGCGAATGCCTGTTTTAGAATGTTAAGATACTTAATTCCAATTTGTTCAACAGTGGTTTTAGCATATAAATTAGCATTATACTTAACCATACATTCGATCTCCTGATCTTTCTGCAAGAAGGAAAAGATCATGTTGGACTGTAGATGTTCAATATATTTTTCAGCATGAATGTTTCTCAACATGCAGACAATATCAAATAAACTAGAACACTTTAATTGCTCAACTAACACTTCATAGGGATAATTTTGGTTCTCATTTGCATCCATTAGAGTTTTTCTAACCTGTAAAATGAGATCTTTAAAACTCAAATCGCCAGATATCTGATTACGCAGTGTCAGAACAGTATTGATAAACTCCCTTTCTATCTCCTGGCGATAAATTGGTGATCCAATGATAATATCTTGCTGTTTGGTGTACTTATAAAGCAAAGTGATCAAACCAGCAGTCAAAATCATATGGAGTAAAGAGTTAGAGCCGTTGGACATTTTCATCAGTTTTGCGGCTAGCTGTCCCTTTATTGTAAAATCTAAATTTTGCAGTTGATTGCCCTTAGTATCTATATTATTATTAAAATCGTATGGAAAACTAGTTTTAGTTAACTCGCCTTTCAATTGATTCAACCAAAATTCTTTTTCTTTTACATGTTGAATGGCGGCAACCTTTAATTTTCTAGTTAGTTTTTTATCAACCACTCCGATCCCTCCTAAAAAACAAAATCAATATCGTCAAGTGTATTACTCTGCACTTCTAATACATCTTGAGATATCTGCACATCATCTAAGACAATTGCTCGATTTTCAACTACCTGACGTAAAACTTCAACATAGTTATTGATGATCTCTTCTGCTGTGGACTCACTAAATAAGTGTATAGCATAAGTTAGCACAACATTTAAACCATCTTCATCTTCAGAAATATTTAAAATAAGATCATACTTAGCAACTGTATCTTCAAGTTCATATGGATAAATTGTACAATCATTTAACTCTAAGGTCTTGGTATTGGTATTCTGGAGTACGAAAATAGTATCAAATAATGAATTTCTGCTTAAATCACGCTTAATATCCAGTTGTTCAATCAGTTCTTCCAATGGATAATCTTGATTCTTAAAAGCATTCAAAGAGTTAATTCTTACCTCTTGCAAGAACTCACTAAAAATTTTCTTTCCCTGTGGTTGATTCTTCATGGCCAGAGTATTGACAAACATACCTACCACATGTTTCAGATCAATATGAGAACGTCCAGCAACTGGTGAGCCAATAATGATCTCTGTTTGGCCTGTGTACTTATATAATAAGATCGTATAAGCAGCTAAAAGTACCATATACTGTGTTGCATTAGCTTCTTTCGCAAATTGATTGATCTGGTTTCTCAAATCATTATCGACTAGTCTCTTAACACTATTTCCAGTAAAGAGTTGCTTTTCGGGTCGTGGGAAATCAGTTGGCATCTGAAGGACTGGAATTGATCCACTCAAGGTGTTTAGCCAATATTTCTCCTGCTCGCGAATCTCAGGATTTGCTAACATCTCTTGCTGCCATATAGTATAGTCTTTATATTGAATGTTTAAGCCTGGCAGAACCTGTCCGGCATATAATTTAGCAAATTCCTCAATCAAAATTCCAATTGAAATACCATCAGCAATAATATGATGCATATCCACAATCAAGATATATTTCTCCACTGTTACTTTCATCAGACCAACATTAAACAAAGAAGCTCGACTTAGATCAAATGGAGAGATAAAAGCTTTAACCTCTTCATCTACATTTGCTGAATTACTCTCAAAATAATTTATCTTAAAATCGATCTGGCTTTTGATTTTTTGAACAGGCTTTCCATCCTCAAGTACAAAATAGGTCCTTAAGCCTTCATGACGATTAATTAGTTGGGTAAAAGCATTCTCCAACCTGGCTCTGTCTACTTGTCCTTCTAGGATAGTGACAGATGGAATGTTATAATTAATATTCAGATCATCTAACAGACTGACAATATACATTCGTTTTTGAGCAGATGATAATGGATAGCTAGATCTTTCTTCAACTTTTTTAATAGATTTGTAAATTGTTTTCTTTATATTGCTTATAAAAGTTGCCAATTTTTGGATGGTTTGCTGTTTAAAAATCTCCACCAGTGGCACTTTAACATTTAACTCTTTGTGTATTCTGGCAACAATGGTGGTAGCATTCAATGAATGACCACCTAGATCAAAAAAGTTGTCATGTCTTCCGATTTTTATCGCAGGGGCTAAAATATCTCGCCAGATCTCTGCCAGTTTTTCTTCTACCTGCCCAGAAGGTGGCACAAATTCCGTATTACTACTAGCTCCCACCTCTGGTTCTGGCAGTGCTTTGCGGTCAATTTTGCCATTTATAGATATTGGCAACTTATCTAACTGCACAAAGTAAGCAGGAACCATATATTCTGGTAGTTCTTGAATCAAATAATCCTTTATCTCCTGAGAATCTAACTGTCTAGAGGAAATATAGTATGCACACAAAAATTTAGTACTACTATTTTTTTCAGTTCTTGCAACTACTAATGCTTCTTGAATAGCATCATGCTCTAAAAGGTGACTTTCGATCTCCCCAAGTTCAATTCTAAAACCTCGAATCTTCACCTGATGATCTCTCCGTCCTAAAAATTCCATATTACCATCTTCAAACCAGCGAGCAATATCACCAGTTTTATAAAGTTTTTCACCTGGACAATAAGGACTGTCAATAAACTTGGCAGCAGTCAATGTTGGATCATTGATATAACCTTCTGCTAAACATTCCCCCCCAATATATAAGTCGCCAGCTACACCTATTGGGCAGAGGTTTAATTTATGATCTAAGATATAGTACTTAGCATTTTGAATCGGCTTTCCATAAGGAATACTAGGCCAAGTTGGTTCAATTTTTCCAATGGGGTAATAGTTGGACCAGATAGTAGCCTCAGTAGCTCCACCTAGACTAATGACTTCTACACCTGGAAATGCCTTACGCAAGAGATCTGGCATAGGTACAGATATCCAGTCTCCACTCAAAAAGACACGCCGTAATTTGCTCTGATCAGCCAAATGCTGTACATTAGGGAAAAATGGTACTAGACGTTGTAAAGCGGCTGGAGCAGAATCCCAGAAGGTGATCCCTTCATTGAAAATGATCTCTAGTAAATGATTCGGCTCCTTCATCTCTGCCTTTGATGCAATCCGAATACATCCTCCTGTCGCTAAAATTCCAAATACATCATAAACTGATAGATCAAAACTCAATGAGGTCAGGAACAAAATCTTATCTGAACTATTTACACCAAAGGTACGGTTAACCCATTCGATAACATTGATCACCAGCCGATGTTTTACAACAACACCTTTAGGAGTACCTGTAGACCCAGAAGTAAAGATTACATAGGCAATATCTTCGGATGTTGAGATTTTTAGCAGATTTTCTGTTGAATTGTGCTGAAGTTGGTCTGCAAAAATCAAATTCTTATTTTTAAACAGAGCTTCTTCCACCTGAATCTGATCACTGGTTGAATTGATACAGAAAATATGTTTAACCAGACAAGTATTTTGGGATATTTGCCCAATCAGCGGTAGAGTTGAATTATCTGTCACTAAGCAATTCACCTGTAAAGAATCAAGGATTTTTAAGATTCTGTTCTCTGGAAGGCCTGGCTCTAACGGCAGATATGATCCACCTGCTTTACTAATCCCCAGCAATCCGACAACCATCTCTACACAGCGGTCAATAATGATGCCTGTAAAGGTTCCCGGTTGTACCCCATGTTTACATAATTCGTGGGCCAACTGGTTTGCCCGTTGGTTCAATTCCCGATAAGTCAAACACTGATTACCCTGTTGGACTGCAATATTGTCTGGCGTTTTTGTAACCTGTTCTTCAAAGAGTTGATAGATTGTTTTGTCTCTTGCATAATCCAGTTTTGTATCATTAAACTCAAAAAGAAGTCTTTGTTTTTCTACATCAAGTAAGATAGCATTTTTGACCATAGAAGATTCAGGTTCATAGATAAATTTGTTCAAAACTCTGATATAGTACTTACATAATTTATCAATATCCTCATCCTTAAACACTGTAGTTACATATTTAGGACATAAGACTAAAGTACCATTGGTAATATTAACCTCAAACTCAAAGATGGTGTTGGTATTCTCACTTCCTGTGATAGCATAATCATCACCCCAGAAACCTGATCCACCTTGGTACATTTCTTTAACAATGTGAAAATCCATAAAGTTAAAGATGGTGTCAAATATTGGGTTACAATCAATATTCTTCTCACCTATTATTTTTCCGATCTCAAATAAAGGTATGCGATCAAAGATTTTTACTTCCAGTAATTTTTTATCAACCTTTTTCACAAAATCGATCCAGTTCAAAGTATCTTCAACCTTTAGCCTAACGGGAACTGTATTCAAAAAACAACCAAGGATCTTGTCCCCATCTTCAGATTCTGGTCTAGTATTAGTTACAATTCCCATTACCAGATCATTCTCATAGGAAATCATACTCAACATATATACATAAGCGGCAAAACACAAGTTTTTGACAGTTGTATTATACTTTCTAGCCTGAGTCTGAAGTTTATCCAAGAAGGATTCGCCCATATCTTTGATATACTTTTTCATTAAACCAGAACCAGTGGGATTTTTGTACATACCAGAAAAATCTAATCGCTTATAATCCATAAGCTCATTTTTCCAATACTCATAACCCTTACTATCCTGTTTCTGTAAAAGTTCTTCCACAATTGCATCTTTATAAGTTGCTTTTAATGGTTGGAGGACAACAGACTGCTGTGACTCTAATGCTGTATAGATATTATGTAACTCTGTCATCAGTAAAGAATTACTCCAGCCATCCAAAATAGCATGGTGAACAATCCAAACCAGACAGATGTTTTCATCGTTGAGAGCAAATACCCGCATCCGCCAAAAATATTTGTCCTCAAGGGTAAATGGATGCTGTCTATCTTGAACAAGAAAATTCGTAATATAGGTCTCTTGTTCTGTTTTAGTCAGATAGGAAAGGTCTTCAAACTGGATGTCTTCAGGAACTTTTCTGTATACAATCTGTACAGGTTCTTCGAAATCTTCCATATTGAAGCCTGTTCGTAAAATAGAGTGTTTTTTCACCATTAAGTTAAAAGCTTGTTTTAAAATGGCAAAATCAAAATTAGTCTTATACCAACCTGTCACAAACTGATCATGATACACTGCTGTGTCTACATTTTTCAGATATAAAAAGATCATTCCTTTTTCTATATCAGCTAGTGGGTAAAGATCAACGATCTCGTCAGTTAATTTGTTAGTAGCAAAGATTCTATTTTTTAGTTCTTCCATCTGTTGCAAGATAGATATTTTTTCCCTTTGCAGGTCTTTTGTAACAGAGTTTAGAATAACTTTTGCTAACTCTGCGATAGTCTGATTTTGATACAAATCTGCAATTTTGATGTCTGTATCAAGTTGGTTATTGATCATGCTAATCACCCGAATAGCCTTAATGGAATCACCACCTACATCGAAGTAATTGTGGTTGATTCCAATATTCTTACTATTCAGAATCGTCTCCCAAATCTGTACCAGTTTTTCTTCAACCTCATTAGTTGGAGCAACATACTCTATCCCTAAATCCAAATTGCCCTGTATCTTAAGTAAAGCTTTACGGTTTGCTTTTCCATTTGAAGTTAAAGGAATTTCGTCAATTTGCACAAAATTAGAAGGAACCATATATTGAGGTAAACGAATAGTTAGGTATTCGCGAAGTTCAGAGACTGTCAAATTTTTATCACTGACGATGTATGCACATAAGTATTTTTCTCCATTAGAATCTTCGTTGACCAACACAACCGCCTGCTGGATATTTTCATGTGTTTGCAACAAGTTCTCTATCTCACCAAGTTCAATGCGGAAGCCTTTGATTTTTACCTGGTTATCTGTCCGACCTAGGTATTCCATCTCCCCATTCTCCAGAAGTCGGGCTAGGTCACCAGATTTGTATAATTTTTCTCCTGGTTTGTAAGGATTATCAATAAATCTTTCTGCTGTCAATTCAGGGCGATTGAGGTACCCTCTAGCTACACCGTCTCCACCCACATAAATTTCACCAGGTACACCAATTAGTAACAAACGCTGCTTGGAATCCATAATATAGGTAGTCACCGTTGGCAGTGGTTTACCAATATTAGTAATGTTCATAGCTAAATCACTATCAGTGATATCTTTAAAGGTCACATGTACAGTTGTTTCGGTGATTCCATACATGTTAATTAACTTTGTCTCTTGATACCTTTCTTTCCAAGGTCTTAAGTGGGTGAAGCGTAATGCTTCTCCACCAAAAATTACATATTTAATTGAAAGTTTCCTGACCGGATGCCTAGAATCCTCATCAATCAAATTGTAAAAAGCAGATGGAGTCTGGTTTAAAATAGTCACCTGTTCAGTTTCCAAAAGGTTGAGAAACTTTTCTGGCTCTCTAGCAACCATTTTGGGGATAACAATTAGTTTGCCACCATACAAAAGTGCGCCAAACATCTCCCAGACTGAAAAATCAAAACTAAAGGAATGAAACATCACCCAAACGTCAGTTTCATCAAATTTCATTGGAGCCTTTTCATTGATTAGTAGTCTGACTACATTCTTATGTTCCAGCATAACTCCCTTGGGATTTCCAGTTGTTCCAGATGTATAGATAATATACACTAGATCATTGGCAGTATTAATATTAAGAAGATTACTGCCATTAAGATGATAACTAGCAGGATCATCTAGTTTGATAACTTCTAGTTCCAAATCAGTATAATCAACTTGTATCTTTCTGGTGGTAAGCAAAATATCAGTTTCGCTATCTTCAAGCATGAATCTGATCCGTTCTTCTGGTAATTCAGGATCAATTGGCAAATATGCTCCGCCAGCTTTTAAGATAGCCATAATCCCGACAAACATTTCTAAAGAATTTTCTACCATAATGCCGATGATAAACTCACTTTGAACTCCCTTGTCACGTAAAGTTCGGGCCACTTGATTTGCTCTGGTATTTAACTCCAGATAGGTTAACTGCTCTTCTGAAAAATCAACTGCTACATGGTTAGGGTATTTTTCAGTTATAGCTTCAAATATCGTGTGGACTGTTTGATCAACAGGGTATTCGGCATGGGTATCATTAAATTCATCTAATAACTGTTTTTTCTCTTTCGCTGTCAACATCTCAATGGTATCAATTTGTTGGTCAGGATATCGGAGAATAAATTGCAAGATACCCTCAAAATGTCGGGCAATCCCTTCTATTGCCTCCGGCTTATACTTATCTTTGTTGAATACAACATCCAGTATCAGTTCATCAAAGGTTTCGACAACAAGAGTTAGATCATAGTTAGTCCTCTCATCAAGATGATAGGATTGGATCACCAGAATATTATTATTTCCTTTTAAAGCTTTATCAAGAGGGTAATTCTCAATGACCATAACTGAGTCAAATAATTCAGAACTACCAGTAATACCACTATATCTTTTGATATCTACCAGTGAAGATGTTTCATACTCTACACGCTCCTGGATCAGTTCATTAATCTGCTGTAACAGTTCAGAGATTTGATTATTGGTGTGAAAGGAAACCCGCAGAGGTAATGTATTAATAAAAAGTCCTACAATCTTTTCCACATCTTTGAGTTTCACATTTCTCCCTGATACAGTGGTACCAAAGACTACCTCTTGGTTACTTGTATATTGATGAAGCACTAGTGCCCAGACAGTATAAAAAAGTGTCGCCAGAGTAATTTTTTGCTCACTGACAAATGTCTGTATTTCCTGATTGAGACTTTCAGAAAATTTTAATCTATAGCGTTCGATTATCTTATCTCCAGTATTATCTCTGGAGGTAATAGGCAATATAGTATGGGTTTTAAAATCACGAAACATTGCTTTCCAGTATGATTCTTCACTGGTTTTATCTCTACCTTGAACAAATTTAATAAACTCTTTAAACTTTGTTCTGGAGAGAAGCGAAAAATCTTTATTATTAGCAAAAGCTATGTATGTATCATAAAAGTCTTTTAAAATTATCCCATTACTCCAGCCGTCATATAAAATATGATGATTACTTATGATAATTTCAAATAACTCATCTTCAATCTTGCATAAACTGATTCTAAATGGAACCTCTTGCAGGTCAAATCTTTTTTTCTTATCAGCGATTTTGATCTCTTGAAGTAACGTTTCTTGTTCATATCCAAATGTGGAAGTAAGATCAAAAAAGGTAACAAGTGGTTCATGCTTCTTTAAAACGATCTGTACAGGTTGTTTTACCTTATCCCAGCGAAAGACGGTTCTAAGCATTTCGTGGGAATCAACTACATTATTCCAAGCTTGCTGAAAAAGATTCAACTGGACTGGCCCAGCTACTCGAATTGACAATTGTTCAAAATATTGATCACTCTCAGGCTCCTTTAAATAGTAAAATAACATGCCTTCTTGCATTGAAGTTAGAGCGAGCATATCGGCAATATTTTCTCGGTCTATTATACTCATAATTATTCATCTCCTTTAATCCATGGTCTATGCAATTAAATGAAGTGCATCCTCTTTCAGGATTAAAAGATGCCAAAGATGAAAAAACTCTTCTGAAAAAGAATGCACTTTGATATAATCATAACATCGCATTATCTAAATTTTATATTTTTCAAAGATTTTAGCAAACTGCTTTTAATCTCATCTTGTGAGAGGATTAAAAAGATTGGAGCAGTAAACACCCGATCTCCATCACCAAGGGAGATGAATTGTTGGATAAAATTTGCATTAATCTCCATATTGTTGAAACCATCTACTCCCCAGGCATCAAGAGCGTAAATGAATAGACTAGCTTCCCTGTTTGCTCCTCCATAGATTACAGTCGAATCTATTGCTTCTGTTCCCTGACTTACTCGCCCAGCCTTGTATTTCACAAGTTCATCATTTCGATTTTTGGCACTAAACCAGGTATTTTTAATATCCTCGTCTAGTTTTAAAAAGCCTTCATGACTAATTTGCTGATCATTAAAATAGTAACCTGTGTTTTGGATAACTTCTGCTGTGGTTACCATCAATGGCAGTCCTGGCATAGTCAAATAGTATTGATGAATCTCCAACCCGGCAAACTGTGGATTAGCTTCAATCTTCATCTTCAGCTTTAATCCACTCCACTCATTACCCAAATGGTCACACAATTTGGTAAATTCGGCAGTAGATTTCTCATTCAATAGTGAGGCAAAATTCATATCTCCCATGTGCCAGGCTAATCCACCAACCCATGGATTCCATGGATGTTTCATCGTAGGTGTCGGATAAGATGAATCCAAATATTCATGTCCTTTATAATTAAGAGAATAGATGGAACCAGCAAAATCTGGAGCAGATTTGAATTTGAGTACACCATTATCTACAACATACACATCTATCCCATTGTCCTGTAAAACTTGTTCGGTAATATCACCATTAGTCTTTAACACCAAACTCTGTCGGTTAAGTTCATAGGTTTCAAAATCTACCAACAGTTCAATCACATCTATGGAGCCATCCTGCATCTTCAGAGCGACTGTAGTCTCACGAATATTTTCCTCAGATGTAAATTGTTGTGTCACTGGTGAAAATGCATTGGTTTTAGACCGCAAGGTTAGATCTCCACTAAAGTTAACCTGTTTATAGTTTTTGATAGTTACATTTAGATCACCAGTGATAAAGGGATTATTGTCATTGATGATCATTTCCAGGCTATTGATTGGCTGAGGATGACTAGTGATGTTTTTCTTAAAAGCAAAATTTCTGCATTCTTCCCAATCTTTAAAGGTCTGATAGGTAAAGAATATTGGTTTTGTTTTAACAATACCTTGACCGGCAATGTGGCCTAGATTGACTGTAAGAAGCAAATAACGTCCGTTAGATTCTAACTTATATTCCTGAGACCAGATAATTCCCCGTGAAACTTTTGTATCGTTTGAATAGAGCCAATTTTCAGTAACTTTTTCTAGATCGTAATAGTTAAAAACTGCATCCTCATAGCCTTTGACTTTAAGCACTTGACCTTCATAAGGAATGAAGGTATTTTCAAAATTATAGAAAACACCTAAACACAATGCAATCTCGTTAACAGTTTCGCGTTTTCCAGAATTGTTGATCTCATAATAGTATTCGACAATACCGTTATTGTTGAGTTTGGTGACAGATACCAGTTCTAATCCTTTAAAATCTTTAGATTGATAGTATGCTTTCATTACCATCAAATCTTTTTCTTCGTAAAATTCAACATTAGTAGGTTCTATTTTAGCAAATTCCATAGAAAATGGGAGTCCAATTCGGGGGAATAATATAGTGGTAATCTTAGGATCAATACTATATTTCTTCAAACTCAGGCGGTTCCCATCTTTATGTAACATCAATTCATAATTCCCATTGTAGATTGCCCAACTATGTTGATATACAGCACTAAATTTGCAGCCATGGCCTCGAAGTACAGCAGTGATTTTCTTTTTAAAATTAATCTCTTCTTGTTTTAATTTAATATGTACAGGAATCTCTTCTGAGTAAAAGCCGAGATTTTTAACCCTATATGAAATACTGATAGACTGTCTCTCTCGTGGTTGTAAATGCAATTTGTATGTACTATGGGGAAAAGTAATGAACTGGTTTGAGACAAGTTCAAACTCAATAGTAACTTCTTCATTAAAACCATTTCTGACGTTACAATAGCCAGTTGAATCAGTGTTAACAAAATGTTCAACTGTTGGAATCACAATATCTAGCTGAACCGGGAATTTAGGAGCAACACCAAGTTTCAAGGTAGCTTTTTTGCCATTGATGTAAATATCAGAGCACACTCCTGGGTGAGTTTTGGAAGGTTGCTGTTCTTTATTGATCTCATCTAGATAGAATTCTCCTACAATGGTTTTAGTAGAGTCAACTGTACAAGACTGGTTAAGAGAAAACTTAACATTTTTGTTATCAAACCCGTTAATGGTAACCTCTAAAGGTTTACCTGTTTTGTTAACTAGTTCATAATTCACTAAATAACTTCTTCCAAAAGTCAATTCAGGCTCAGCGATAGAACAGCTAATTAGGTAATCATCTGTCTCAATTAGTCTAATGCCCCGTGCCCGACGACAGAACTCTACCCGAAGATTTACATCATCTTTTTCCCATATGTATTCATAGAATTCAAAACCGTTATCGCTTTTACCATCAGGTTCTATTTGAATATCCCGTTTGCTATCATTATACCAATCCAGAATGTCAAAATACTCTTGCAAAGCTTCGGTACGCAAAACCGTTGGGATAAAATTCATTAGATGAATGGTTACATTCTCATCTGTATCATTTTCCCAAAAAAAACCACACTTTTTATATAAGGGAATAGCTTTTGTGTTAGAGCCCCAGGTAAATAAATCTAATCTTGGCCATTCCATGTCAATAGTTTTTTGTACAGCCTGCAAGATTAGTGCCTTACCAATTTTCTTACCTTGATAATCAGGACTGACATTGAGTAAAGGAATCTGAGCTGCTCCTTCATCCTGTTGATATTCAGCAAAACTACAAAACCCAACAACTTCATCAGCAGCAATTGCCAGATAGTTATGTATATTTCCTGAATTCGCGATCTCTTCAATTATAGAATTTTCACTTTTTAATGCATCAGTTCCACCAAATCCCTCTTTACTAGCATTCCACATATCTGCAAGAGATTCAGCATATGAATCATTATACTCAATGATTTTTATATTTTGTAAGTTTACCATGAACATCACCCTTCTACATTTTTTTCTGATACCTTATATTAATTCGCTTATTTTTTTTTTACTCCTTCTTTATCTTAGGTAAAATAAGACAAAAAATATAAAACTAAAGTGTAGAGTCGAAGGAGGTCGGCTTTTGCCTTCCTCCGTCCGCTCATTCTCCCAATCTAATATACAAGTTATCTTTACCATGTTTCTAAAGATAACTTTTTCTTCTTTTTGTCATTACAAACCTCCAGTTAATCCTTAAACGACAAAAACCCCTTCCCATACCCTGAAAGGGGTTTTTACATTATCACAAGCCATCAGATATCCAAGATGTGATAAGATTAACTAATCTCTATCCTAACTTTCTCCATACATTTATCACCAACAAAGACCAACACCCATTTTAAGAGTCTCTGTTTCTCCTGCAATTCCTTGACTTGGCTGTACGCTAAGAGCTGGCTCTTTCCTTCCTCAAGCTTTTTTTGAACCAGGACCACACCTTTTTTGTCATAATCACTTTTTTTGATATATTTCAGCTCTATCAAGCCTTCATAGATATCTTCTATGCCCATACGTTTAAAAAAGGCGATATCAATATAGCCACCTTTGACTTCATACTCGCTTTTTACATAATATAGTTTACTTAACATCATATATGTAACAAAAAGTAATTTTATATATTTTTCATCAAAGTTGATATAATCTCTATAGGATAAATCTCCCACTGTTCTTTCTACTAACCCGACAAATTCATCTATATTTCCATCCAATGCTATTTTTTCTATACTATTTGCTAACTCCATAATATCTAATTCCTGCTCCATTTTATCCCTAATAATTTGTGCAAAGAAATCAAAGTATAGCTCTTTGATTACATAGTTTGGCACCTTCAGTTTGACTCTATTTAAAACTCCCTTTTCGATAGTTAAAAATCCTAGATAAAATAATAATGAAAGAAAATCCCCCGCAGTAAACTCCTTAGCCAAACTAAATTTATGGATAATGGAAGTTAGTTGTGGTTCATCATTTAAAATACTCTCTAATATTTTGAAGTTTCTCTCCTTATTCTTCAAAGTAAAGAGATTTTTCATCTTCGAATAATCACTAGATATATTCGTATCAATTAAATCCATGGGTGGTATATGACTGATCAAATATTCTGTTAGACAATAAAGCACCATATCACTATTGAACACTCTTTTTTGTGCATCTTTATTAAAAAGATATCCATTATAACAAATCTTTAGTTCTTGTAAGATATCATCTGTCAAATCTTCTTCTGTAAGAACAGCTCTAACGAGTAAACTATTATTCGATCAATAAAACAGAAAAATTTATCTCTGTATAATTGTTAAAATTTAGCATTTGTATTCTGGAATTTTTATTAAAAAAGAATGCAGCATTTTTTTGAGAAATTTTAAATTTTGCATAGCATTATAGTCTAAACAACATATATGATGAATATTAAATTTTCAATCTTCCATCTACTCCTACCTGCTAACACTATTCTAGAAGCATTTCTTTTTGTAATATTGAGATCCGTAACAAAAACAAATTTTTTTTCCTTTCCATCAATTACATCAATGGTTACAAATCTGAAATATTGGCTCACAGGAATATAAGCTATCTCCCAACAAGCAAATTGGAAGACGTGGATATTTATTTAATAATCTGTAATGCTCTAAGCTTCGCTTTCTAAAAAGAGTCTTTATCATATAACTTATTATATTATGTTGTATTTATACATTTATGGAAATTATTATATCGAAAATATTTACTCGTTAGAGCTGGTCATACTTATTGTCATATTCTAATTCTACTCTTCTTATGAGATTTTTAATGTTCGGGACTCCATAGCCTATTCTTTTAATCAACTTGATCTTGTTGTTAAAGTAATTCAGGATTTTCTCAGAGCATCTGTAGCTTCATTTATATCTTCCTTCTTTCGAGTCAGTAGTATGTTGATGATCAATTTTCTCTTTGGATCAGTAATGGCGACCGCATACTTAACGGCAAACTCATCAATGCTAATGACTTCTAAATCACCAACCTGTGAAGTTCAGGATTCTATAATAGGATCAATCTGTTTTCTAACAGCGTTCTCAATAGAGGTGTAGCTTAGATTCTTTTCTCTCGCTACTCTGGAATAATCTCTACTGATAGCCTAGTCTGCCAAGTACTTTTCATATCGCTTGGTTTTTACGTGTATACTGATCTATGTTATCGTAGCATTTGAAGAAGCCTCTTTTAGAGCAGTTAGGGCATCTATATCTCTTCTTATCTAAACGGAGAATGACTTTCATATTCCGAATAGGTTGGTCTTTGATATTTTGCCATCTTCTATTATAATTAGGTCTGGTAAATCAAGCAGAAATGTTTTTTTTATTTTGCTGACAAATTTTTCTTCACAACATTAATTATACACCCAAAAATTATCTATTAATACGAATGTTACGAATAAAATAAATTGCAATTATCCCCAAGGAATGATTTTGAGATCAGGCCATATTGATAACCAACGAAAAACCTTTTGCTCATAAATTTCCTTTGTTATTTGGACTTTGTTAGCTCGTACAAACTTTCCAAATAAGTCATTTAATCCAAAGGGTGCATAAACTATCAAGTTACCTCTTGCATCTAATCTTACCCCAATTGAAGTCGCAGTCGTTGGCCACGAATTAATGGCATCTTCCAATGAAGAATAAGGTTTTATCTCATATCTAAAATGTTTCTTGTACCACAGGTGAACTCTAGCTTGGTTTTTTACATCAATTTTAAGAGGAATGTCAGCAAATAAGCGATATGCCTTTTTAACAATCTTGTCCTCATTAGCATAACTGAGGTCTACTTTGTCAAAATAAACAAAATCTATATCTTGAATCCCGTAATTTAGTTGATTACCCGATAGATAATTCCAAACTGTTTGGGTGATACAGCCAGCACCAACATAATAACTTTCTACTTCTAAAGATGAGGATCTATTTAACACTTCCCTTAAAACTTCATTCTCAAATAATACTTCTTGTAATATCTGAATTTGTGATTGCAAATCCAAATTATATGCATTGTCTTTTCTTTTTTCCATATATCCATCTTCTCCTCCACAGTTTTTGTAATTAATTTTGTTCAACATTTTCGCTCAGCGGTTTCGGAGTCACGGTAGAAACGCCGATTACTTGATGCCCCCCGCACAGATCCTAAAATAATCGTTATAAACCGAATCATCTTTTATTATGGTTTTCGCTTTTGCACCATTTCGCAGAACAGATTCGGGATATGCGGAGTTTTTTGAGTGGTCTTTGCTCAAAAAATTCTGTATATCCCGTGTTATCCGATGCCACTGCTCCCCACTTTTGCTAAAAAATCTAATATACCATTACCCTTTAAGGTTTTAATTCTTCTAATCAAATGCTGTTGTTACCTTTAAATATGAACCAATATATTTCCACGTTTTTTGAAGAAATTTTGCATAATCAATAAATACTAATTGTGATTTAGGAGTTATATTATCAAAGTGAGCATCATCAATTGTTTTAATTAAAAATCCAACAACACTTTCTTTCTTAATATTTGACTTCATTTTAGATAACTCGGATATTATAAAAACTTTATCTGAGTATAACAATTCTTTTCTTATTGCTTCCCTAGCTTCATAGTTTCTACTATAAGCATCACCTGTTAGTTGTTCACCTAGTTGCCTAAAAGTTAAATCGTTTTCTTTAAATAAAGAATGTATGTACAACTTATACTTGTTAAGCTTGCTATGAAAAATATACCAATCTATTAACTCCGTCTGATCTCTAAGATCCTTCTCAAAAACAGATGACAACGCATCTTTTTTGTAATTTGTACCCCTCTTCTTTTTTCTATATTCTTCAAAGGAAATTATAATTTCACTCATTAAGATCTATCCTTCCTAAATGTAGGTAAATAAAAATATTCACTCTAATGTCCATTTAAAATGAGTTCCTAGCAATCTCAATCCAATCTTTTCTAGATTCCTTTATTATTGCTTTCATTTCTTCAAAATCATCTTTAGTTACTAATCCTTCACTATACATAAATTTATAGAATTTGTTAATGCTTGTTATTGAGGATTTTACATTTGACTCATTTGACCAAGATGCCTTTCTTATAAACCAGTCATTAAAAAATTCATCAATTTCTAATATTCCTTCTTTAGCCCTGATAGCCTCATAATAAGTTAAAAATTCGTTTATATAAAAGCTAGTATTAAATAAATGATTCTTTATCGTTATTTTTGATAATCCATCTTCTTTAAGTTTATTCTCAAATTTAGCTAATAGTTTTTCATTTTCTTTATTTATTTCATTAACCTTTTTTTCATATTCAAGATAATCATTCATTACTAGTAAAATCTCCTTTCATAATTTTATAACCAAAAAATTCAAGTGGTTTCGGATAACGTTCCGTATTTCCGACGTCTCTGAACCGGACCCTCAGCGCCCTTCTTCGTAGGCGATGCTCGCACCCGGTGAAGGGATGTGCGTAGCGAACGGAAATATATTGTTACCAGACGTTACCTCACTCAGCTACGAAGCAAATCCCAAACTAGTTTTTGTATCTGATGCGTAAATGTTGACTATTGCGAAGTAATTTTTTACACTGAAAAAGGAAATCGTTTAAGATTTCCCTTTAATTAATATGCTACTATTGTTGTGACAGTGTTTATTGTTTTAGTATTATTGACTTTCACGCTAATATCATACCCTCAAAGCTTTTCCAAGAGAGAGTGAAGTTCCTTTCTTCACACAGTATGCATGTTATTTTTCTTTTTTTTGCTTTGGCAAATTTATTTTTCCGTATAATGAACACCACCATAAGAAACCCACACCTGCAAAAAAGATACCTAGACCAGCAAAAAATATACCTAAAGTAACCAAACCTTCCATGTTTTCACCTTCTAACTTTAGTTTCTATTGTTAATTCAATATTAATTATCTTTTGACTCACATCCACAGAAACAAATCAATAATAATGAAAATAGCATTCTAAAATAAGTGTATAATTTCATCTAACTAGGGAATTCCCCCATTAATATTATATGCACCACATATTAGTATATTATATCATATATGCTTTTTAATAGAAATCTTATCTTTTCCCTATTCAGTTTTCAATGTACGGTTGTTCTTATTTACTGCGTAATTTAAATCGTTTACGTATTCTACTTAAGCTTTATGTGTTTTAGTAATAATATGTATAAACTTCATAGTTGGAGTATCTTTTTTTGACCCATAAGGAATCCCCCGAAATGTGTGAGGTAATGTCCGCATATCTGGTGTTGAACTAAACCGCTACGCGGTGGCTTTAAAATCATGGCAAGGTTTCTTATTAGCAATTACTGGGTATAATAACCATAAACTAATAAAAAGGAGCCATTGCCATGAATACTTTACTTAATCAAATGAAAATAGATTTAGAACTCAGAGGTTATAGTCCCAAAACTGTTAAAGCATATGTTAGATATGTTAAGAAATTTGCTACTTATTTCAATCAATCTCTTCTAGATCTGAAAACCCATAATATCAAAGCTTTCCTACATTATTTAGCTTCAAAGAAAGAAGTAAGCAGTTCGTACATCAATGGTGCTTATAGTGCTTTAAAGTTTTTCTATCAAAAAACAATGAGAAAAAGTTGGGATGTTATCGATTTACCACGTTCTAAAAAACTAAAAACATTACCTGTTATTTTATCTATGTCTGAAGTTCAAAATCTACTCAATACAATACTTAGGGATGCGCTAAAAATAACTTTCACATTTTATTGTGGTACAGCTCTGTTATTCCAGTTACCTAAAATTTCATCAAATTCAATTGGAATGTTTTTCTTAAATTCTTCAGGAGCTTTTCTTCCTGTTTCAAATACTTTATCAAGTATTTTTACTATTACACTTAAACCAG